>NZ_VBVZ01000129.1 GCF_005863185.1 Pseudomonas edaphica | reverse complement strand
GCCGATTACCGGTGGCAACCCGGCAATCATTCAACAACTGCAAGCTGAATTGATGCGCAGCAATCAACAGGATATCGAGCAATTGCGTGACTTTAGTGAGACACGGGACCTCGCTGGCATTGCGCAGCTGGCTCACCGTTTGAGGGGTAGCGCGGCATTAATGTGCAATGATTATCTGCTTGAGTTGTGCAAGGAACTGGAGCATGGCTGCCGAACCGGCGCCGAGGACGTACCGGCGCAGGTCAGGCAGGTGAAGAAGGAGTTACGGCGTATTCAACACATGCTCGAACCCTAGGCAGAAAGCGACTACGCCAAGCCATTGCGCTTGGCCAGCTCACCCAGAGCAATCAGGTTTTCTACACTCAGCTTGCGTTGAAGTCGAATTTTGTACGTGCTCACAGTCTTGTGATTGATCATCAACTCATCGGCGATGGCCTGATTGCCCATGCCGCGAGCCAGCAGCTTCAACACGGTGATCTCACGATCGGACAATTGTGCAATCAGCAGGCTTTCCTCGCTGGCGGCCTGGGTATTGTCGCGTAACTGGTGAATGGTGTTGGCCGGAAAATAGCTGTAACCCGACAACACGGCCTTCACCGCACCGACCAGTTCGTCCAGGTTGTCATCCTTGCAGACAAAACCCGCTGCACCAGCCTGCAACGAACGCATAGCGAAGTTTCGAGTGTCGCCGGAGGTAAGGATCAGCACTCGGGTAGAAATACCGATAGCTTTGAGGTGCGCAATGACTGACAGGCCGTCCATTCTCGGGATGCTCAAGTCAAGAACGATCATGTCCGGGAGCAGTTTGCGGATGACTTCTACCGCATCTACACCGTTGTCGACCTCGGCGACAATCGAATGCCCTTCCTGCTCGAGCATCACGCGCACAGCCATGCGCATCAGGGGGTGGTCGTCGACGATGACTATGGTGCCCATGATTAATTATTCCTGAAGTTCGATTTGAGTAGCGATGACGGTATCGTCTATGCAAGGGAACAACTGAGCAGCTAATCGCAACCCAAAGTATTCGAAGCAATCTGCGTTTTGCGGCATGACGTACCGAGAAACGCATAAGTTATTGCGAACACTCGGCAACCTGCTGTTGAGGCGCCGTCGCCGAGGACGCTAGCAAGAGGCGGCAATCATACTCAACTTATTCGCAGCGCAAACCGCAAGAATCTCTATGCCACCATAGATATATCCTTTGCGCAGGCAGGATAATTCCTACAACAGTATAGTTGACCAGAAAGCTTTCTTGGCGTCAGACGCTGTTTGTGCCCTCTCTCTACTGAACACATCTTCCAACCAATCGAACCAAAGATAATCGGTAAAATCATGCTATCGGGTCCGCGCGCACCATCTGACTGCACGCGGCCCCCGTTTATCTACACGCCTGTAAACCAGCTCAGCGGTGCACGCGCCTGCATCGTGATGGTTTTTATCTGTGTATAAGCATTCAGCGTCTCCCGACAAAACTCACGGCCTATACCACTGTTTTTATACCCGCCAAACGCCGTCCCATCGGTAATGTTCGAGTAGCGATTGATCCACACCGACCCAGCCTCCAGCCGCGCAGCGGTCTCCATAGCGTGCTGCAGGTTGCTTGTGTAGATCCCGGCGGCCAAACCGTATTCAGTTCCATTGGCCTGGGCGATCATCGTTTCATAGTCGTCCCACACGATCAGCGAAAGCACCGGGCCAAAAATCTCTTCCTGACAGATGCTCATATCGTTACGTGCCAGTAATAACGTTGGTTGTATGAAGTAACCGTGCTCGCAACCTGGAACCGATGCTCGACCACCACCTGCGAGCAGTTTGGCGCCCTCCTCCAGGCCCATGATGATGTAGCTCAACACGCGCTCACCTTGTTGCGCATTGACCAAGCAACTGACCCGTGATTCTTCAGCCAAGGGTGATCCGACTCTCACGCGCTTGAACGCGGCTATCAGTTTTTCCTGAAACTGTTCGGCAATCGATGCATGCACGAACAAACGCGTGCCCGCCAGGCACGACTGCCCATTGTTATGAATGGCGGCGAAGGTGGTGTTGTCGACCACCGCATCGATGTCGTCGATGTCCGGAAACACGATATTGGCGCTCTTGCCACCCAGTTCGAGTGTTGAGGGCACAAGACGTCGGGCTGCGACACCTGCTACCGTACGGCCGACTTCGGTACTGCCGGTGAACGATAGCTTCCTGATCAAAGGATGCTCGCTCAACGCTGCACCGACGATGTCACCCCGCCCAGTGACCATGTTCACCACACCGGCGGGAAAGATCTTCTGGATCAGCTTGCCCAACTCCAGCGTCGACAACGAAGCATTTTCATCAGGCTTGAGCACGACGGTATTACCGGCGACCAGTGCCGGTGCGAGCTTGAACGCGGCCATGATCGCCGGCGCGTTCCAGGGAATGATCTGCCCGCATACGCCCAAAGGCTCACGCTTGGCGATGGCGTAACCACCGTCGATTTCCCGACCAGTGTCTTCATGAGCCATGATCACCGAGGCGAAATAGCGATAGTGTCGGACGGCGGTCAGGTAATCCTTGCGTACTTCGCTGATGCAGCGCCCCACGTCATGGGCATCGATCATGGCCAGGCGTTCGCTGTGCTCTTCGATCTCGTCAGCCAGCAGGTTCATCAGGCGCGCGCGCATTTGCTGACCCAGGGCACGCCAGGCGGGAAACGCTGCATGCGCAGCCTTTACAGCGCGATCGACATCCTTGGCGTCACAATAGCGGATGTAGGCTAAGTGCCTGCCCGTGGCAGGGTCGACCGCAGCAAAAGAGCGCGCTTTATCGTCAGTTTCAAACACCCCATTTATCAGTGGGCCATAAGACTTATCGAAATTGATTTGCATGGTGTACCTCATATTTAAACGTGAAATCTGGATGAGCTCTGTTATAAAATCCCGATTACTTTATTTTCCGTCCACCCAGGTGATATATGGATCCTCTGTCCGACGTTCTTTCCTTGCTGAGAATCCGTAATTACCACTCAGCCACGCTCTCCTTGGGCGGTGATTGGGCCTTCACTTTCCCTGAACGTGAGGGCATCAAGTTCACCGCGGTGGTCAAGGGCAGTTGCTGGTTGCAAGTGGATGGCGAACAGCAGCCGCAGCGCCTGCACCAGGGTGATTGTTTCCTGATGACCCGTGGCATGCCTTTTTCGCTCTACAGTGATATGTCCCAGCCGGTGATGAACTCCGACGGTCACTTTCAAACCCTAGCGGCGGACGAACTGGCCTTGCATTACGGCGGCAATGACACGCAGTTGGTCGGTGGCCGCTTTGACTTCAGCGGCGTGCCTACCCAGTTACTGCTCAGCAGCCTGCCCTCGCTGGTTCACGTGCAGGCCAATGAGCCCCAGGCATCGCTCCTACGCTGGGCGCTTGAGCGCTTCACCTCGGAGCTGCAGCAGAAGCGCCCAGGCCGCTCGCTGATGAACGAACACTTGGCGCACCTGATGCTGGTCGAAGTTTTGCGCACTCACTTGGCGACCCTGGAAAGCAGCGGCATCGGCTGGTTTTACGGCCTGGCCGACCGCAACCTCAGTGTTGCCCTTAGCGCGATGCACGCCGACCCGGCCCATCGCTGGAGCGTCCAGGAACTGGCGCAACTGGCAACCATGTCGCGCTCGGCCTTCGCGCTGCGCTTCAAACAGGTGGTCGGCGCAGCACCCATGGAGTATCTGACGTACTGGCGCATGTTGCTGGCCAGTGATCGGTTGAAGAACTCCGATGACTCGGTGTCCACCATCGCGTTCTCATTGGGTTATGAGTCCGAAAGCGCATTCAGCACGGCATTCAAGCGCGTCATGTTGCAGTCGCCCCGCCACTATGTGCGCGAGCACGCCGCCCAGGTTTAGTGCAGGCCGCCGCCGATTATCAGGGTTTCACCGGTGATCCAGCCTGCATCCGACGACGCCAGGAAGGCGACGGCGGGTGCAATATCCTCGGGCTGACCGATGCGCCCCAGCGGTGTAATAGCTTCAATTTTTTGCCGGAACGCCTCTTCGAAAAAGCCACTGGCGTGCACACCCTCGGTGACAACCAGTCCGGGATTCACTGAGTTGACACGGATATTTCTGGGCCCCAATTCATTGGCCAGGGTACGGGTGATGGCGTCAACCGCAGCCTTGGAGGCGGTGTACACCGCCGAATTGGCCGGTGTGAACGAGGTGACGCTGGAGCTGATGTTGACGATGCTGCCGCCCTTAGGGTTGAACACTTCAACTGCTGCCTGGGTACACTGGATCAGTCCCAGGACGTTGAGGTTGAACTGGCGATGAAACTCCGCCTCAGTAATGTCGGCCAAGGCGCTGGTCGAGTAGACACCGGCATTGTTGACCAAAATATCGAGGTGACCATGCTCATGCACGATGGTCTTGAACAGCACCTTGAGGTCGGCGCTGTTGGAGACATCTGCCTGCACTGCATGTGCCCTGGCGCCGGTTTGCAGGATATGTTCAACCACCCGGTCAGCGTCCTCGCGGCTGTTGGCGTAGTTAACGATGACGGTGGCGCCATCCTGGGCCAATTGTTTGGCAATGGCCGCGCCAATGCCCTTGGAAGCGCCGGTCACCAGCGCGACTTTCTTGTGCAACCTTTTCATGTTCACTTCCTCACTATTGCTGGTTGAAACTCAGTGAATCCAGCTTAAGGGGATGCCGTGAACCGGTTAATAGCCAATGCTCCAGAAAAGCTTAGTAATCGTCCTGCCTTCATCACGATCGCCCGCGCCATAAGAATATGCAAAAGCAGATCAGTGAAAGCAGCAATGGGATTGCCAGGATGTTGAGCGCCTTGAGCAGCAGGCCTAGATGCTCAACCTGAAGGGTCAGTTCTCGTGCTACAAGGCGCATCTGCATTTCAACGCCCGCTTTTTCAGCGTTAAATTGTGCAAGGGCGGTTTGCTGTTCCGCCGTCAGAGGCATATCTCGCCCCTGCTCTGCGGCCAAAGGCGCGAGATGTTTTTCAGCTTCATCGAGCTTTCCCTGCAGCTCACCGCTCATGCTGCGATAACGCTCGCGGAATTGCTGCTGCAACTCTTCGACCACAGTGAACGTTCGGCTGTAATGTCCCCGTGAGCGTAAGCTGATCAAGGCATCCGACCCGGACAGGCTGTCCAGCGCATTGAGCACCAGCACCGCATTGTCAGCCCATGGCACCGTGACTGCACGATCCCCTTGCTGCTGCACATCCGCCCACAGGTTGTCGCTCAATACGTCTGTGTCTGCCACCACCACGACGTTGATATTCTGCGCCTCGGTAAGCGCTCCGGGAGAGTCCAGAAAAGCCGAGCGTGCCGCCCCCTGCAGGCGTACCGCAATCAGATAACGCTCGCCTGTAGCCTTGAAGCTCTTGGACAGCGCGTCGGGACTTTCCAGATGATTCAGAAGCGCCGTCTTGTAGGGCATGGCCTGCTCCGAACTGTGCAGCAGCGGTGTCAGAGTAGTTGTTGCACCCGGCACGGCGCTCAAGATACCGGCGGTTGTGAGGTTAAGGCTGCCAATACCAGCAGTAATCACATCCTTTTCATTCATCGCAGAGGGTGACAGCCCCAGGGCGGTCGGTTGCCAGACCGGCTCTGCGCCTTGGGCCATTGCCACAAACTGACCGTAGCGGCCGTCGCCCAACATGCGATCAGGTAGAAGCTTGATGCCCCACGCCTTGAACAAAAGCGCGAGGTCGGAAGACTTGTCTTTGCTGGGTATCCCAAAATAATAATCGCCGCGATCCTGCTCACTATAGGGGTCGACGAACACCAGCAAACGCCCGCCGCGCAGCACAAACTGACCAATGGCGCGCAGCGTGGGCGCAGATAAGTGCTTGGGATGCACGAGCATCAGGACATTGAGTGCACTGTCGATGGTGTCGACATCGGACGCCAGCTCGCGCACTTCAAACGCATTGTCGATCTCCTGCATGATCCGCCAAGGCTGTCGCGTTCGCCCCGACTGCACATCGAAGCCACCTGCCAACGGCAACGAAGACATCAGGCCAATCACTGGCCGCGCAGACCGAGTCAACGTCTGCAATGTGCGGCTGATGTCGTACTCAAGGAACGTTTGTTGTTCAAGCGCAAAGAAACCGATGCTGGCGTGGTGCTCCTGTGCGTCGACGATGGTCAAACCAAAGTAAACCGCCGCACCCGCCTTGCCGATGGGGGCTGGTTGCAAACCAAGCTCGACTGCGCGGGCTTCGTCCGCTGAAAACGGAGCAGGGTCAATAACGTGCACCCGTAGTCGGCCATTTGACACACGCTCATATTCACGCAGCAATGCTTTGATACGCACCGCGTAACCGCGCATGACCGTAAGGTCCCTGGCGGCCTGGCTGGAAAAGTAGAAGTACAGATCGGCGGGTTCCAACACGGCCTGAATGATCTGACGCGACCCCGGGCTGAGGGTGTAAAGCTGCTGCTCGGTAAGGTCCAACCGCATGGACGCCATACGTGGTGCCAACTCGAAGTTGACCGCCACGAACCCAGCGATAATGACCACGAGGCGCAAGCAGGTACGTGTCATCGATTTGAATGACATGGCGTCACACTGCCTTTTTCAATTCAACCGCAATCACGGTAGCGGCGAGCCAGCCTATGATCTGGCTGAAAAAATACAACACGTCCTGTGGGTCGATCACACCTCGGCATAGTCCCTCGAAATGTGTGAGGAAACTCAACGAAGCCACGCCATCGAGCCAGGGCAAACTTGACCAACCATGCAAGACATCCAATACCACCGGGAAGCCACAGGCCATGAATGCCAGACATAGCGCCATTGCGGTAAGGAAGGCAATCAGTGGGTTCTTGGTCAATGCCGACAGGCACCCGCCAATGGCCAGGCAACTGCCAGCCAGTAACCAACTGGCCAGATAGCCACAAAGGATGACGCCGTTGTCCGGCGCCCCCAGGTAGTTGACTGTAATCACCAGTGGAAACGTCAACGCCAGCGCCAACCCGCTGACCACCCAGGCGGCGAGGAACTTGGCTACAACCGCTTCAGCCGTACCCACCGCCAGGCACATCAACAACTCGATTGATCCGCTCTGCCGCTCGATGGACCACATGCGCATGGCAAGGGTCGGCAGCAGCAACGCATATAGCCACGGCAGATAGTCGAAGAACGGTGCCAGGTCGGCCTGGTTACGCTGGTAGAAGTCGCCCAGGTAAAAAGTGTTGATACCGCTGAGCAGCAGTAGCAAGAGGGTAAACACATACGCGACGGGAGTGAGGAAATAACTGCACAGTTCGCGCTTGAACACCGGCCAGAACGTCCTCATGGTTGTTGCTCCCGGGTCAGCAGCCGGAAGACCTCCCCCAGAGAGCCTCGCTCGACTTCCTGGCGTGGCACATCCCAGCCGCGACTCACAATCAGCGAATTGATAGCCGGTAATATCACCGCTCCAGCGCGTGCCAGCACCCGCACGCTATAGGGTTCAGGCCCCGCCTCTATGCCTGAAACGCCTGGCAGCATGCCCAGTGTCATTACATCCAGAGGCCGGGTGGCGTACAACGTCACTGCCTGGTGATAGCGCGAACGACTTTCCAATTCCAGCGGGGTGCTGTCGACCAACAGCCGACCTTTATCCATAACCAGCACGCGGCTGCACAATGCGGTGACCTCTTCGAGGATGTGGGTAGAAATGATGACGATTTTGTCGCGGGCCAACTCCTTGATTTGCTCGCGCACGCGGTACTTCTGATTCGGGTCCAGACCATCGGTGGGTTCGTCGAGGATCAGTATCTTGGGGTCATGCAAAATCGCTTGCGCCAATCCGACACGGCGCTGGAACCCCTTGGACAGGGTGTCGATGGTCTGGCCGCGTACCTCCATCAGCTCGAATTGCTCAAGCATGGCCGTGACCCGCAACGTCTTTTCGCGTCCACGCAAGCCACGTACTTGAGCAATAAAGCCCAAAAAACTCGCGACGGACATTTCGTTATAGCAAGCCGCTGTTTCAGGAACGTAGCCGATCAGACGTTGAGCGTGGCGCGTCTGACGGCGTATATCAAAACCAAAGAGGTTGGCGGTGCCTGAGGTGGGCGACACGAACCCAGTGAGCATACGTAGGGTGGTGGACTTTCCCGCGCCGTTGGGGCCGAGCATCCCCAGCACCTCACCCGAGATGGCCTTGAAAGACACATCGTCTACTGCCAGGACTTTGCCGAAACGTTTGGTCAAATGCGTTATATCAATCATGGTTGCCCAGTTACCTGCTCAGACGCGGCGAAGCGTCTGAGAGTGCACGCTTCGTTTCGCGACGCACCTTATCGATAGGGTACGGATCCTGAAACCTCATCAGCGGTGAATCCGATTGTTCCTTGGCGCGAATCGAACTGTCCATTGGCGAGTAGGATTTATCTGACAACGCTATTGGGTCCAGTTGGCTATTCTGCTCACCTCACCGCCACCCCCTTCAGCCTCACGGAGCCGGATTGCTCATGTTATTGCGAACGCTTGAAATACCAGATGCCCATGGTCAATTGCTCAACGCCGTGGTCCTGTGCGGTTTCACCGCGACCAGTCTCAACCAGCAGTTCCTGGTTTATAGCCTCAATGAAAAATCGGGCGATGAACTGGTAAGGATTTACCTGACGTATCTTGAAGGTGAGTATCAGAGGCTGCGCATGCGCGATGCTCCGCCCGAGACACTTACGACGGCAGCTCAAGTACTCAAAGATGTTTTGCGCGATGCGTGCGCGAGTGACCCAAGACAAACCGAAGATACTTATGCGTTGATGGACCTGTCCGACAGCGTCATTGAGTGCAGCCCTGTAGATACGCATTACAGCTTGAAAATCAGTGACGCGTGGCTCATGAGTCTCTTGCATTACGACCCACAGTCCAAGGCCAGTCCCCTGCCCCTGCAATCGCAGCAGACTGGCAATTGCGCACCTACAGCAACACGCGTGACGAGCAGTTTGACGGGTGAGTCGGTGAAGACATGCGACGTACAAACCACTTCGTCCAAAATTGATGCGAACCTGAAATCACTTGTCGCCAGCATTACCAACCATAAGGAAATATTGCTGGGCAAGTATGTACGACTGGATGAGCGTCAACGCGAACTCGAACAGCGCGAACAGCAGTTAATGAACCGTGAGCTTGTATTAAACCAGCGTGAGGACGAACTAATGACCAGTATCAGTTCCTTACACGCAGCTGAAATACAACTCGATGCACTGCTCGACAACTGAAACAGCAGCGAGGCAACTGACGTGGCACGACTGCCTGGATGAGCTGTTGCGCATGGCTGGTGCCCAGCGGCAAACCACGCACCTGAACAGCTAACGCCAGCCTAGGACGAAGGACAACCTAACATCGTGTCCGGGATTAGTTGACCGCTAAAATATGATCCGGCACGTCGATACATGTATCAAGAGGAAACTTTGCAAACAAATTCGCAAAAACGATCGAAGAGAAAGTCTGAAATTTCCTTAAGTATGTGCCAACTATATGATAGCAGCGCCGGTGCGGCCGGAGCATAATGCCGCCTTACATTATAGCAGGTGCTTAGCCTTCCCAAGCTATCGCACGCCAACACCCAAACATCATAATCGAGATTCTAGTATGCCCCCGAATATGTTACTGGCCAAGCAGCTCGCTGCAGCTCTCCTTTTATTATTTCCTACAATTACTTTTGCAGTGTGTACATATGATCCCCCTAGCGGTAGTACAAACTTAATACGGATCAATATACCAGAAACTATAACGCTTCCGCGAGACCTCGCTTCAGGCACGGTCCTTTTTGAATCCCCCGTATTCACACAGAACGCAAGCGCTAGGTTCACATGTTCAACTGCGGCATCTTTTGGCGTAAAAAATAACTTAGGAAGCGCCGGACTAAACACTACGGAGTTCCCTATCGACAATACTGGGCTTTCTTGGGTAGTTGTTCGACAGGAACGCTTAGCGCAGTCGTACGGCTCTGTGACTCTCAAGCCTGGCACTTATTATGATAATTTCGGATCGCGCACACAAATTCGCATTATAAAAAGCGGAAATATAACTCAGGGGGCGACTATTCCCGCAGGTGAATTCGGCAGCCTGGTGAGCGATGCATTGGTGTTGGATAGTTACATCTCAAACAAAATCACCCATATAGTTGCCAGCGCCTGCGAAACACGCAACGTCAATGTAAAAATGGGCCAACACCGCTTAGAGGATTTTTCTAAAGATAGCTCTGCCGCGTCAACGGCAATCCCTTTTAGTCTTGAGCTTTTTAACTGTCCGACAGGTATTAATAGCGTTACATATACACTTACCCCTACATCGTCCTCGCCCTCATTGAGCGACGACCAAGGTCTAATCAGTCTCACTCAAGCCTCTACGGCTAAAGGTATAGGCTTGCAAATAACTGATGGCAATCTAAAGCCTGTTCCATTGAACAAGGCAATAGCTTTCAACGAATACTCAACCAAAGGTGGAAATTTTACCATTCCTGTGAGCGCTCGCTATGCGCTACAGGCTACTGGAACAGGAGTGGTTCCAGGTACAGCGAATGCCGAAATCACATTCACCATGAATTATAATTGATCTAACGATCACTTTTTATATTGAGCGGCAAACCTAAACTGCATGAATTCCGAAAAGTTTCCGGCGACCACTATCTGGCCCCTCAGGCGTGCGACGCGTCTTTGTTTGGGCGACTCAGCTAGCTCTCTGCTACCGCACATAGCCCCTTCTACTACTCGCCTGGGTCCGACAGTCCCACACGCAGCAATTTGCTGGTTGAGCGCTGTCCAAGTTGCACACACCCATCATTCAGTGATCGCAGGTCTCGAAGTAAATCAGCCCAATGCCGCCTGACTCAAGGCGGCGGGGCCACGTTTATACCTCGGCAAACGCTTGCTCCTCCCGCCGGACAAACGCCGCTAGCGCCTCAACGTTACGCTTTAGCCGCTGTTGCACCACCGCGGTCTCCAGATCAGGGCATACCTCAATCAAGCGCTTGCCCTTACCAGCGGCCAACGCCTTGGCGTCCGGCCAAGTCCTGGGCAATGACTTCAAAAAAAATTCAAGCATACGTTCGGGCACTTGGATCTCATCCACACCGAGGCCCTCGGGCGCCACGGACACTTGAAACACTACGGGTTTCAGCATCCCAAACTTTTACCTACTTGCCTACTAAGCCCTCGTAGAAACAACGATGGCTAACTCAGATCTGCTCACTTCACTGCTATCAAAGCTCTACGATAACCAACTGGCCCTAGGGATGGTGTGTAAGCGAACAGCCAACACACGTACAGCGCCCCCCCCAAAAAAATTAAGAGCGATGGTGCCCCTTGGCTGTCGCCAACACAGCCTGCGTTTGGGCTAGGCGAACAGGGTCCAACTGCCAGTAGGCACCCTTAATCCGCGATTTACCTGCCAATCGCGCAAACGCTGGCACCGTCGGAATGGTGGGCGCATCGTAAGCGGCCAGCATCGCAATACGCTCCCGCTGAATATCCAAAACCGTCTGCTCCGCTTCCTTGACCACGCCCTCCTCCTCCGCGACTTCACACGTCGCAACAACCAACTCGAACAGCGAGCGCAGCATCTACTCCTCCGCGAACAGGCACTAAACCAGCGTGAGGATGAATTACTGGCCAGCATCAGTTCCTTACAGGCAGCAGAAGAACAACTCGATGCACTTCTCGACAGATGAAAATTCCAGCAAGACAACAAAGCGTATTGGTTATTTAAAGAATCGACATCCGTCACCTGCTGTATTCCATCAAGGAAAAGTAAAGGTAAACTCCGCCGCTCCATTCGCGGCGCCCGCTTTCAACGTCTCATCATGCCCCTGGCGAACGTAATGTGCGCTCAACGGTATTTTGGCTCCATCACCAGCCCGTTTCATCGGATAAGCAGCGCCGTCATAACGAACCACCTGATGCGTCAACTCATTGATCATGACTATCCCAAAACCCTGGGCACTGGTCGCAGAGGGTTCAAGAGTCAGTATCGTGGGGTCCGCAGGCGGCCCGTACTTGTCAGTGAATGTAATCTCTGGCTTGGCGTTGGCCGCGCATTGGCTCAACTCGATGGCGAAGTGCACAGGCATTGAAGTCGCACCCACCTGAGGAAAATCGTTCAGGCTCATGCGCCCCAGTTGCACCGGTATCGTCTGGTAGGTTTGCACGTCACAGGTATTTGGAATTTCAATCGGGCCACCATTCCCCATATTGATAGCAGCGGGCCCCATCAGCAGGTAAGGCGCGCGACAGATGCCAATCGGTATGTTGTCTGTAGGTACCTCCACACTACTGCCAAAAGCAGCTTTGCCCCTGGGTAGATCCACCGCATAAAGCATGAGTTGAGAACTGCCGGCAACGCGATCGACGATCAGTTTTCCGGCAGGAAGTTGGCTGGATGCGACCGTTAGAATCAACTGTTGCATGTAGTTGGTAACCATCGTTGAACCACGCGTTTGCGCTGCGGACGAATCATATTGAACGCGCTCTTTCTCCATCGCGATCGGCAGTGGCGTTTGCAGCAGCGGTCGACGTTGACCGTCCGATGAGTTCACATATATTTTCAGGCCAATGCCGTCAATGTTGGTGGGGGCAATTCCGTCTGTCAGCGGTGTACCGGGTCCCCAATAGGCCATAGAAACCAACTCATGGGCAATGCCGGCAGCCGGGGCAAAGTTGTAGTTGGCATTCAGCGCTACAGCGCGCTCCCATAACACCGAGCCAATGGGCGTATTACTCGTCAAAGGTGTCACTTGTGACCACGGCCTGCCCATACCGTTGCTGAATGTGCAAGACGTCGCAACACTGTCGACCAACGTCCCGGCTTCAGCCGCCACGCCATATATAAACAGCCA
>NZ_VBVZ01000128.1 GCF_005863185.1 Pseudomonas edaphica | reverse complement strand
GGTTTGGGGGCCGCTACGCAGCCCAACGCAGGGCAAGCCTGCTCGCCACAACAACTTTGCCCTGCGCAACCCGATAAATCGCGCCGGCATCAGCCTTTCATCCCCTTTCGCAAACAAAATAGAAAACATTATTTGCTTTATTTGTATACAAAAGCATAATTCGCTTCGTGCGAGTTCCTGACCTATTGGTCAACAAAACCCGCCAGTACCTCAAAGCGCTGCTGCCCACCTCTGTGACCGGCGCTGGAAATAACAATAAAACTCTTGAGGAGTACTTGCTGTGGATAGCCAAAAAACCGAAGCCCCTACGCTGGACCACGCCCCACCGCAAGGCGGCTGGCTGGAACGCCTGTTCAAACTGCGCTTGCATGGCACCACAGTGAGAACCGAACTGATTGCCGGCCTCACCACCTTTATCACCATGGCCTATATCATCTTCGTCAACCCCAACATCATGGCCGACGCTGGTATCGATCACGGTGCGGCGTTCGTCGCCACCTGCATCGCCGCCGCGCTGGGCTGCCTGCTGATGGGGCTGTACGCCAACTGGCCGGTAGGTTTGGCACCGGGTATGGGCCTGAATGCGTTTTTCACCTACACCGTGGTCGGCACCATGGGCTACCACTGGGAAACCGCGCTGGGCGCAGTGTTTATTTCCGGCGTGCTGTTCATGGGCCTGACACTGTCGCGCGTGCGTGAATGGCTGCTCAACAGCATCCCTGTGAGCTTGCGTCATGCCATGGGCGCAGGCGTCGGTTTGTTCCTTGGGGTGATCGGCCTGAAGACCGCCGGCATTATCGTCGACAGCCCGGCCACCTTGATCAAGCTCGGTTCGCTGCACGAGCCTGCGCCATTGCTGGCGGCCGTGTGCTTCCTGTTGATTGCGATCCTCAGCTATCACCGGGTATTCGGCGCGATCCTGATCAGCATCATCGCCGTGACCCTCGCCGGTTGGGGCCTGGGCCTGGTGCACTACAACGGCATTCTCTCAACCCCACCGAGCCTGGCGCCGACCTGGATGGCCATGGACATAAAAGGTGTATTCAATGTAAGCATGATAAGCGTGGTATTTGCTTTTCTTTTTGTACACATGTTCGACACCGCGGGTACACTGATGGGCGTCGCGCAACGGGCCGGACTGGTCAACGCCGATGGCAAGATCGATAACCTGTCCCGTGCGCTGAAGGCCGACAGTGCCTCCAGCGTGTTTGGCGCCATGGTCGGTGTGCCGCCGGTGACCAGCTATGTGGAAAGCGCGGCGGGTGTGGCCGCAGGTGGTCGCACCGGGCTGACCGCCGTGACCGTAGGCATCCTGTTTGTGGCCGCGATGTTTTTTGCGCCACTGGCGGGAATGATTCCGGCGTATGCCACCGCCGGCGCGCTGATTTACGTGGCGATGCTGATGATGGCGAGCATGGCCCATATCAACTGGGATGAGGCCACCGACAGCATTCCGGCGATTGTCACCGCGATCATGATGCCGTTGACCTTCTCGGTCGCCGACGGGATTGCCTTGGGCTTTATCACTTACGTGGCGCTCAAGGCAGGCACCGGCAAGTACCGTGAGATTTCTGTCAGCCTGTGGGTGCTGTGCGCGATCTTTATCGCCAAGTTCATCTTCCTGTTGTTCGGGAACGGCTGAAAAACCGCCTCACCTACGGGTGGGGCTTTTGCATAGAGGGAGAAATGTAGATGAACCTGGATACCTGGCTGTTGTTCAGTGGTGCGGCACTGGTGGTGATCCTGATCCCCGGGCCGTTGTCGCTGTTGATGATCAGCAACAGCCTCAACTACGGCCTGCGCCGTTCGTACCCGGCGTTCCTGGGCGGGGTGTTTGCCTCGATCTGCCTGTTGAGCGCCTCGGCTCTGGGCCTGGGCGCATTGTTGCTGGCCTCCGAGCAGTTGTTCAGCGCCTTGAAAATCATCGGCGCGCTGTACCTGTTCTATCTGGCCTGGCAGAGCTGGCAGCAATCTCGCCTGCCAACCCATGGCGCCGAGGTACCGCAGGCGCCGGCGGTGCCGCGTTTTCGCGCACTGTTCGGCCGGGCCTTTGTGCTCGGCGCCAGCAACCCCAAGGACATCCTGTTCTTCGCCGCCTTCCTGCCGCAGTTCCTCAGTAGCCAGCAGCCGTTTCTGCCGCAACTGCTGATCATGATCGCGACCTGGACCGTACTCGACTTGCTCTGCAAGCTGGCTTACGGCCTCGGCGCCCACGGTGCCGCGCGTTACCTGCGCAGCGGCGCGGGCCAGAGCTGGTTCAATCGCGTCAGTGCCACGCTATTTGGCGGGGCGGCAACCGCAGCGCTGCTCAAGGGTTAAACGGCGCGACTTTGGCAAAATACACACTGGCGGGCTCTCCATAACGAACTTGCCACTGAATGCCTGCAACGATCCGAACCAGACGGTTTTGTGTCATGGCTTGATCAATGGCGGCAAACTCCGCCGAGAATGGCGACTGCGAACCGATACGCTCGCGAAACCAAGCCTCGGAGAGCTGCGGGGCCACCCTGGAACGCAGGCTGACGTTGCGATTATCGACCCAATTATTCAGCACAAAGTAAACCGAACTCGAATGCGGATGGGTGCAGTAAAAGTCCCTCGTACTGGCCCCGCCATGCCGCCTTGGAATGCTCCTGACGGTGAATCCATATCTTTCGAGTATCTGCCTGACAGCTGTGTGAACAGCTCGCGAACGAAGTACGCCGTTGCCGCGGCTGCGCCTGAGCAACGAGGGATCAAGGTGTAAGGGCGGCGTGAAATCCAGCCGCGTGCCTCCCGGCGCTACCCCATCGATCCCTATGTTAATGGTGAGGGCACCCGGCTCGCCCGCAGGCCGTAGCATTCTCAGCAGATCGGGCAGGCGGTCCGGGTTTCCCGGGGCCGTCCAACGGTCGAGTGTCGCCCTGATATTGAGTAAGTGCGTGGCCGTCACCCTGGGGCCGGTGTCCGCCAACTCAGTGAGCCGGTCGGCGACAAACCGCCTGCTGCCCGGGGTCATAGCAGGAAACGCCCGCCCCACCGTGACGTCCAGACGTTCATTAAACAGCACTTGATGGGGCGTCCACAGCCCATTTGCACCCAGGGTCGCCGGTATCGGCTGCTCAGCAGCAGCCACGCCCAGCCAGCGCTCTATATCCACGGATGCCCTGAACGAAACATCCTGGTTTCTCATTATAAAGACGATGCTCGAAGACGACGCGCTTGTACCCTGGGGCAACAACCGATAGTAATCAGGCCCTAGTCGCAAGAGATCAAAGGCCGCCGCACCCGGCGTTGCTGCCACCCGGTATATATTGCGGCCCAGGGGCGGTACTTCGATCAGTGAGTCACTGCGCCGAAAACCCCACGCCTGCCAGGAACTGGTGGGCACAGGCAACGCGCGCAAGTTCGCTTCCAGGCCCGTACGCGAAGGCGGTGACCAATCCGCTGCGCTTCTGGTGGGTGCCCAAGGTTGCCATACGCCTGAACTCGGCCCGGGCACCGGTGCATCGGCCCCTAACTGCCACTCGTGGGGCTGCTCGATGTTTAAAATCAGTTCATCTTGCCCTTCTCCCTGGCTATTTTTCAGTCGCAGTCCCCATTCGTTCTCACGCTGATATACCGGGTAAATATCTTTACCCTCACGAATAAACTGCCGGCCATCTTTCGCGTACCGCCCTTTAGCGCCCGGCCCCGCCAATTCAATGGCCCCATCCAGTCCATCAGGGGACTGGAAGTGCTCCAGCAGGTGACGTGGCTTGATCGGTGACGGTTTCAGGCCTGCGCGGGTACCGAGCGTGACCCCTTGATGGCGATGCAAGCGGCCTAAAGCGACACGCGACACGCGCGCGCCTTTCGCGGAAGGGCCAAAGGATGTCAGCACGTCGAAGAACGCAAGCATCGTCAAGAACGCCACATCCACAGCATCATGGGCAGACCCGCTGTAATGATAGCGCCGCGCTGTAAGCAGCATTTCATACAGGCTGATGCCAACACCCAGTACCGGGACAAAGCCCAGCAGCCCGCGAATCGTCGCGTCGTGCTGCTCCCCCAAACGCTGCTCGCGGTATTGCTCCAGCGCCTGGGAAGACTGGGATTGGGCTTGGGTACGCCGTTGCAGATCGAACACCTTAGCGTGGGCCAACAACGCCATGGCATTGCCACAGGTGGTGGGCGCAGCCGCTAACCAATGTTCAGGCTGCGACTCGATTTGCTCCTTGATCAATGCCTCGATGCTTTCATTGTCCACCGCCGGTTTTTTGTGCGGGGCCAAAAAAAACTCCACAAGCATGGCAACAAAACGATATAGACCGGGTTGACCCGGCTCAAGCGAGTGAGGCCTGCGGGGTTGCACTCCAGGGTCTTTATCGGGGTAGCCGGCCAGCGCCTGCGCCTCCCAGCCTGGCGCCACCTGGCGCGCCAACGCCTTCTGGTTTTCGGGGAGTGCGCCGATAAGATTCAACGCCTTTTCTGCTTCGTCCAGACTGGCATACGCAACAATCACCCGGCTTGCCGCAGCCATGGGCCAATACACCACACAGAGCTTTGATAACCTGTCATGAATGAACAATAAGCCAGCAATGTGCCGATCATGTTCTGGGGTTGCGTCCATCAGGCGCAGAACCGCCAACTCTACGTCGAACCCATCTTTTTTCAGGTCACTTTCCGACCCAGCGGCCATCGCCAGGGTGAACAGACGCTGCGCTTTATCACTCAAACCTTGCTGGACCGCAGAGTACAGCTGCATCTGAGCGCGTTGTCGCAAAGCCCTATAGACCAAAGCCTGTGAGAGCCCAGGAGACGTGGCCGAAGTAGACGTCGACGGATAAAAAACCTTGAGGATCCGCTTGTCGTACTCGCCCCCAAGATCGAGCGATGACAGGGTGTTGATCAGGTAACGCACGCTCAAGCGCTCTTTCCAGGCGGGGTCCAGCCAGCGTGCGCGATTCAATCGCCAGCGGGTCCAGGGTGCCTTGGGGTCAAGGTTATGCAACGCCAATTGCAGCAGGCTGAAAGTGGTGCGCTGCGAGCTGACGACCTTTTTTGTATCGCGATCGCCCACTGCGCACTGACTCGACCAGCCACACAATTGGGAGCTGACATCATCGGGCAAATCTATCAGGGGTTTGTCGATATCCAGTCGCGGGTAAAACCCGTCCCGAGTCAATCGCGCAATCAAGCCATTACGGGCGAATGACTCCAAGTCCGGTAAATCCCGCCACAGTTTGTTCTCCACCGCAAAGGCATTCATCAGGTAACGGCGTAACAATCGTTTGTAGTGTCTTCGACTACCGGTTGAGGCAATGCCCAACCACGAGGGGAGTTTTTTCGCCTGAGTGGCTGCCATCTGCAACAGGTTGATATTGGCCAAGGCCAGTGTGCGAGCATCATTGGCGGGTACTTGCAGGCACTCGAACAACTCCTGGGCCAGTAACATTCGGCTCAACTGCGGATCGCTCACCTCACTGAACAACCGAACACCCCTGCCCACACGTTTGTTCAACGCCGCGTAACGTTGCATTAGCTTAATGAACAAGTCTTTGAGCATCGTGCGCTTGATGGCCTCATAACTCACTACCAATGGCGCATCCTTGGGCAACGCCTGGATCCAGCCCCGCGCAGCCACACGGTGATCACGCTCGATGCAGCGCCACAACACGGAGCCATCGCGGCTTTTCAGGCTGGCTTGAAGCCCCTTGGCGAACGCGTTCACGTTGTCAAAGGGCACAAGCCCGCCATACAGACCCGTCACGTATAACAATACTGAGTGTGGGCCACTCGGGTGAGCCAGGGCCTGGTGGGTGGTCACGAGCAGAGCCCCCAGCAGCGGGTACAACTGGCCGGACTCACTGCCGACCGTTACTTGCAACACACAGGTATCAGCAGCACTGTCGCCAGGCACCCAAGACTCACTCAATACCGTATTCAATCGCTCCAGATGCACGGAGGGCATCAGGTTCAACTGTTGCTGCATCTGGGCTTCCAGAAGCAAAGCCCGGCGCAGTGCAGTCCCCACCAATGAGCCGCGATTAGACGTGCCCAAAGGCTGTTCAAGCCAGAACGCCTTTTCAAACATGCGCTCGTGCGGGGCATGGGCCAATTGACTCACGGTGCTCACTTGTTCCTGCCATCGCTGATCGAGGTTCAAAAAGTCTTGATAGGGTGCAGTGCTTTTGCCCACATCCGTCGGATCCAGCAGGGCCATCAAGCCTTTTTCGTAACGTTTGAGTTGCGCTTCACGGGTCTTGAGGGCGAGGTCCGGCGTCAAACTTGCACACA
The DNA here is from genome assembly GCF_005863185.1 of Pseudomonas edaphica. Taxonomy (GTDB): domain Bacteria; phylum Pseudomonadota; class Gammaproteobacteria; order Pseudomonadales; family Pseudomonadaceae; genus Aquipseudomonas; species Aquipseudomonas edaphica. Next base: position 6,612 of record NZ_VBVZ01000128.1, on the reverse strand, counting down.
CAATCTCACCGCTGCGGCGCTGATGATCCCACTCCGGCAAGGCGTCCAGGCTGTTTCCCAGCAGGAGGCTGCATGCCAGCCGGCGACGGCCTTTTTCGATGAATTTGAGGAAGCGTTTCACCTCAGGAGCGTTGAATTGCCCCACACCTTGAACGCCCACAGCCGCAGGGTTGATTGACAATGCACAGGCCACCTCGTTATCCCACTGCGCCTCCAGCAGCTCGGTCGCACTGGCAAGCAACACGTCTTCCTGGTGTACACCAATAAGCTGAAGGGTAAACGCCTGAGGCGTAACACTGGGTGTGTTACACAGCTCATGCCAACGGCGCAGTGGCAAACACTGCCATAGCACCTGGCTCAAAGGGCCGTTGACCAGCACAGGCAGATCACATTGCATTCGATACCAGGAACTGAACTCGTAAAACTCACGAATCAGACCCGGCAGGTAGATCACATGGGGCGTGTCCCCCGCGATGTCATCACGATAAATATGCAAAGCGCCCGGCACAGGAACCAGCGCCCGATTTGTGCCAGGCCACGCCACCCTGCTCACTTGAATACTCGCCCAGTCGCCTGCCGCCCTGCGTCGCGCATCGGCACCCGGAATCTCCATGACTTTACGGACCATGGCAAAGCCGCGGTCCGAGAGCTGGTAAACGCGATGGGCCAGCAGTGCATGCTCGGCGAACAAGGATTTTCGTAACTGGACCCAACGCTGCTTGCGCGTCAGCCAGGAGCCATAGGCCAGTTGCTGCCAATAGTCTCGTTCAGCCTTCTCAACCTGACCGAGCAGCGCCAACCCCTTCACACGTACCAACGCATCCCAAGCGGTAAACGGCAACGTCCGTGCCGGTTCGTCCTTGATACGCAATGTAGTGAACTGGTTAATGTCCAGCGGCACATCCGGATCAATGAGAAGTGCCAAGCCTTTTTCGGTCAGGCTGTAGACCTTCTGGGGCAAAGGCGGCGGCCGGAACTCGGTGAACAACAGCGTATCGGGGTCCAGCGCAAAGGCCTTGCGTAATGCGCCCCGGATAATGCCCAAGACTCTCGGCGCACGCCCAATCAAGTCTTTTAAGAGTTTTACCGCCTCTCTGGCCCTGGCTTGGGCTTCGTACAGGCGATTGATTTCAAGACTGGGCTGCGTGACCGCGTTTAGCCGTCGGGTCAGGAGTGTGCGAATCGCCGCATCACGCTGCGCGTCCGAGGTTTGCGGGTCATCAAAATTAAGCGTTTGCGCCGCAGCAGCCTCAGCGGCCAACCAGGCGGTGGTGTCGGTACTCATGGCGGACTGTTCCATACAGAAAAGCCGAGCCTAGGTACCTCGACCGCCCCAGGTGCGTTACATACTTGGGCGGCCCGTGAGCCATTCAGAATAAAAAAAGCCCGCAGTGTGGGCGGGCAAAAAACCAACGAAGAGCTTTGGGGGTGTGAAGCGAGGTGACGACTCAGCTACCGCGATAGGTGGAGTAGCTGTAAGGCGAAATCAGTAAAGGCACATGGTAGTGATCCTGTTCGGCGCTGATGCCAAAACGCAGCACGACGACGTCGAGAAACGCCGGTTCCGGCAATTGCACACCACGGGCGCGGTAGTAGTCGCCGGCGCTGAATTGCAGTTGGTAAACACCGCTGCGGTAGTCGTCGCCTTGCAGCAGCGGCGCATCGCAACGGCCGTCGCTGTTGGTGGTGGCAGTAGCAACCCGTTCCAGCTGCGCGCCGTCGACGCGGTACAGCTCGACCTTGATATTGCTACCGGGGCAGCCGTGTGCGGCGTCCAAAACGTGTGTGGTCAAACGTCCCATGGCGTCTACGCGCCTCCTGAAGTCAGTAAAAGAGAAACCTGCACTTTTTCAGGGCATCGAAAAAGCCGGCGATGGCTGATTAAGACACTTTTTAAAAAAATTGTACACAATAAAAATCACAAAGCTTTGGATCTTCCCGTCGGTGTTGCTCGATGAGTCAATTCGTAAGTAAACCTTGCTTTTAAACGACCTTTTGTCCATTAACTGACCAGTCAGGCAAGTTTCTTGCTACAGCATCTGAACCCGGCGATACAGAAAAAATGCAGAAATGTAGGCTTACAAAGTGACAGATAAGTTGTATACAATCACTCATCGCTGTGACGCCACCCAGTCTTTTCACTGCCCGGCCGCCACACACACTTGCTATCACGAACAAGAAGGAAGACTGCAGTGAGCGCTGACTACCCACGCGACCTGATCGGTTACGGCAGTAACCCTCCTCACCCCCACTGGCCGGGCAAGGCACGCATTGCGCTGTCGTTCGTACTCAACTACGAAGAAGGCGGTGAGCGCAACATTTTGCACGGTGATAAAGAGTCCGAAGCCTTCCTCTCGGAAATGGTCTCGGCCCAGCCGCTGCAAGGCGCCCGCAACATGAGCATGGAGTCGCTGTACGAGTACGGCAGCCGTGCGGGTGTGTGGCGCATCCTCAAGCTGTTTAAAGAATTCGATATCCCTCTGACCATCTTCGCCGTCGCCATGGCCGCCCAGCGCCACCCGGATGTGATCCGCGCAATGGTCGACGCCGGCCACGAGATCTGCAGCCACGGCTACCGCTGGATCGACTACCAGTACATGGACGAGGCCCAGGAGCGCGAGCACATGCTCGAAGCCATCCGCATCCTCACCGAACTCACCGGCGAGCGCCCACTGGGCTGGTACACCGGCCGCACTGGCCCCAATACTCGCCGGCTGGTGATGGAGGAAGGCGGTTTCCTGTACGACTGCGACACCTATGACGACGACCTGCCCTACTGGGAGCCGAACAACCCGACCGGCAAGCCGCATTTGGTGATCCCTTATACCCTGGACACCAACGACATGCGCTTCACCCAGGTGCAGGGTTTCAACAAGGGCGATGACTTTTTCGAGTACCTCAAGGACGCGTTCGACGTGTTGTATGCCGAAGGGGCCGAGGCGCCGAAGATGCTTTCCATCGGCCTGCACTGCCGCCTGATCGGCCGCCCTGCGCGCCTGGCTTCGTTAAAACGGTTTATCGAATACGCCAAAGGCCATGAACAGGTGTGGTTCACCCGCCGCGTTGACATCGCCCGTCACTGGCACGAAACCCACCCGTACACGGGAGCGGCGAAATGACTGCGTTCCAGACCCTGAAGCCATCGACCCTGAGCCGCGATGAATTTGTCGCCGCTTTCGCCGATATCTACGAACACTCGCCATGGGTGGCCGAAAAGGCCTTCGACCTGGGCCAGGACAGCTCGGTCGACCAGATCGAAACCCTGCACCAGCGCATGAGCGATATCCTGTTAAGCGCCGATCATGCCAGCCAATTGGCCCTGATCAACGCTCACCCGGACTTGGCCGGCAAAGCTGCCGTCCAGGGCCAACTGACCCAAGCCAGCACCGATGAGCAAGCTGGCGCGGGGATTCACCAATGCACGGCCGAAGAGTTCTCGCGCTTCACCGAGCTGAACGACGCCTACAAGGCCAAGTTCAAGTTTCCCTTCATCATGGCGGTAAAAGGCAGCAACCGGCATCAGATCCTCGCTGCGTTCGAAACGCGCATTCACAATTCGGCAGACGCCGAGTTCAAATGCGCGCTGGCCGAGATCAACAAGATCGCGTTGTTCCGTTTACTGACCCTCTAACAGACCATCCCCAGCCACTCTATCTAAGGCAGACAAGAAGAATGAAAGCTTACGCCGTACCTTTCGAAAAGTTCGTCAACCTGGCCGATGCCCGCCTGGGCACCAAGATCATCTCGGTGACCGATGACTGGTTCGCTGACGCCAACCGCCTGTTCCAGCCGACCCCGGCCGTGTGGAAGGAGGGCGTTTTCGATGACAACGGCAAGTGGATGGACGGCTGGGAGTCACGCCGCAAGCGCTTCGAAGGCTACGACAGCGCGGTGATCCGCCTCGGCGTACCCGGCTCGATCAAGGGCGTGGACATCGACACTTCATTCTTCACCGGCAACTTCCCGCCATCGGCCTCCCTGGAAGCCTGCTTCCTGGCCTCGGGCGAGCCGGACGCCAACACCCAGTGGGTGGAAGTGCTGTCGGCCGTGGAGCTGCAAGGCAACAGCCACCACTACCACGAGATCAACAACGACCAGGCGTTCAGCCACCTGCGTTTCAACATCTACCCGGACGGCGGTGTGGCCCGTCTGCGTGTGTACGGCGTGCCGTTCCGCGACTGGTCCTCGGTGGGCGACAACGAACAGGTCGACCTGGCAGCGGCCCTCAACGGCGGTCGCGCCCTGGCGTGCTCCGACGAACACTTCGGCCGCATGAGCAACATCCTCAACCCGGGCCGTGGCATCAACATGGGCGACGGCTGGGAAACCGCCCGTCGTCGTACGCCAGGCAATGACTGGGTGATCGTCGCCCTGGGCCACCCCGGCGAGATCGAGAAAATCGTGGTCGACACCCTGCACTTCAAGGGCAACTACCCGGACACCTGCTCGATCCAGGGCGCGTTCGTGAAGGGCGGCACCGACAGCCAGATCGAAACCCAATCGCTGTTCTGGCGCGAGCTGCTGCCGGCGCAGAAACTGGAAATGCACGCTGAACACACGTTTGCCGAGCAGATCAAGGCACTGGGGCCGATTACCCACATCCGCCTGAACGTGTTCCCGGATGGTGGTGTGAGCCGCCTGCGGGTCCTCGGTAAAGTCGCTAAATAAGCGGTGAGCCCATCGCAGGCAAGCCAGCTCCCACATTTGAATGTATTCACAGATCAAAATGTGGGAGCCGGGCTTGCCCGCGATAGCAATAGAACAAACAACACAGAATCCGGATAAGAAGACAGCCATGCGCACACTAGTGATCGAACCCCTGACCAAAGAAGCCTTCGCCCCTTTCGGAGACGTTATCGAAACCGATGGCAGCGATCACTTCATGATCAATAACGGGTCGACCATGCGCTTTCACAAGCTGGCCACGGTAGAAACCGCCCAGCCTGAAGACAACGCAATCATCAGCATCTTCCGCGCCGATGCGCAGGACATGCCGCTGACCGTGTGTATGCTGGAAAGACACCCGCTGGGCAGCCAGGCTTTCATCCCGCTGCTCGGCAACCCCTTTCTGATCGTGGTCGCGCCACTTGGCGATGAACCTGTATCGGGCTTGGTCCGCGCCTTCGTCACCAACGGCAGGCAGGGCATTAATTACCATCGCGGCGTCTGGCACCACCCGGTGCTGACGATCGAAAAGCGGGATGACTTCCTGGTGGTTGATCGCAGTGGCACAGGCAATAACTGCGATGAGCATTTTTTCAAAGAGGATGAGCGGTTGATCCTCGCCCCCCACCAATAAGAGAAGGTCTGATCACCCGACAACAAGGGTGACAGGCGAGAGGTAAAGACTGTGGAAGCACATTTGATGGAATGGCTGAACCTTAGCGTGCGCTGGGTTCACATGATCACTGGCGTCGCGTGGATCGGCGCTTCCTTCTATTTTGTCTGGCTGGAAAACAACCTTAATCGCGTCAACCCCAAAGACGGCCTGGCCGGTGACTTATGGGCGATTCACGGTGGCGGTATCTACCACCTGGAAAAATACAAACTGGCCCCGCCGACCATGCCGGACAACCTGCATTGGTTCAAATGGGAAGCCTATTTCACCTGGATGTCGGGCATCGCGCTGCTGTGCGTAGTGTTCTACGCCAACCCGACCTTGTACCTGCTGGCCCCGGGCAGCAGCCTCAGTGGTCCCGAAGGCGTACTGCTGGGCATTGGCTCACTGTTCGTCGGCTGGTTCATCTACTCCTTCCTGTGCGATTCGGCGCTGGGCAAACGCCCTGCCCTGCTCGGCTTTATCCTGTTTGTACTGTTGATTGCGGCCGCTTACGGCTTCAGCAAGGTCTTCAGCGGTCGCGGTGCTTACCTGCACGTAGGTGCGGTGATCGGCACCATCATGGTCGGTAACGTATTCCGCATCATCATGCCCGCCCAGCGCGCGCTGGTAGCGGCCATCGCCGAGAACCGCACACCTGACCCGGCGCTGCCGGCCAAGGGTCTGCTGCGTTCGCGTCACAACAACTACTTCACCTTGCCGGTGCTGTTCATCATGATCAGCAACCACTTCCCGAGCACCTACGGCAGCCAATACAACTGGCTGATCCTGGCGGGTATCGCGGTGGCAGCGGTGTTGGTGCGTCACTACTTCAACACACGGCATAACAGCCAGAAGTATGCGTGGACGTTGCCGGTGGGCGCATTGGCGATGATTTGCCTGGCGTATGTGACCGGTCCTAAACCTGTTTCGACTGCGCCTGACGTGGCCAAGGCACCCGCGGCCATCGAGTACCAGCCATTGCCGGAAACCGCATTGGGCGGTGGCTTGAAACCTGCTGCGCCAGCCGCACCCGCTGCAGAACCTGCTGCGGCACCGGCCCAGGCGACGATTGATTTCGACAAGGTGCATGGCGTGATCCAGGAACGCTGCGCCGTGTGCCATTCGGCCAAGCCCACCAGCCCGCTGTTCAGCACCGCACCGGCAGGCGTGATGTTCGATACCCCGGCGCAGATCCAGCAGCAGGCGGCGCGTATTCAAGCGCAGGCCGTGGCCAGCCAGATCATGCCGCTGGGCAACATCACCCAGATGACCCAGCAGGAGCGGGATTTGAT
>NZ_VBVZ01000127.1 GCF_005863185.1 Pseudomonas edaphica | reverse complement strand
CACCACCGGCTTGACCAGGTTGACGCTGGGCAGTGCCTGCGCGTCGGTCCAGGTCTTGAGGTCACGGGACTCACTGGCACGCACGCTCAGGCCGACACCGACGATGACCACCACCGTCACCCCGCCCACGATCAGCCACAGCAGGCCACGGGACGGCTTTTTTTCAGCAATGGAAACGGACATGTCAAACCCCTTGGGAAACGGTAGTCGCCAGCGTGGCGTGTTGGCGACGCCCGTGGACCAGACTGAAAATCAATGGCACCAGAATCAACGTGGCGATGGTGGCAAACGCCAGCCCGCCGATCACCGCACGGCCGAGCGGCGCGTTCTGCTCGCCGCCCTCGCCCAGGCCCAAAGCCATGGGCGCCATGCCGATAATCATCGAGATGGCGGTCATCAACACCGGCCGCAGCCGCGTGTAACCGGCCTCCAGCGCGGCCTGCACGGCATCGCCATGCACGGCCAGGCGCTCACGACAGAAGCTCACCACCAGAATGGCGTTGGCGGTGGCCACGCCCATGCACATGATCGCCCCCGTCAAGGCGGGCACCGACAGCGGCGTATGCGTGACAAACAGCATCCACACAATGCCCGCCAATGCCGCCGGCAACGCGGTAATGATCACAAACGGGTCGGCCCAGGACTGGAAGTTGACCACGATCAGCAGATAGATCAGCACCACTGCGCCCAACAGGCCGAACAGCAAGCCACTGAAGGCCGCGTTCATGGTCTGCACCTGGCCCTGCAAAATCACCTTGGAGCCGGTCGGCACTTCACCGGCGTGGGCCGCGATGATTTTCTGGATATCGGCGGCGACGCCACCCAAATCGCGGTCCTGAATCGCCGTCAGCACCTCAACCACCGGCTGGATATCCGACTGGCTGAACACCGAACTGCTGTGGCTGCGCTGGATATTCGCCAGGCCGCCCAAGGTCTGGTCGGTGGCCGCGCCATTGCTGCCGCTCAGCGGCAAGTTGTGCAGTGCGGCCAGGCTTTCCAGGTTGTATTGCGGGGTTTGCATCACGATCGGGTAGGAAATGCCGTTGGCCGGGTTCAACCAGAACGTCGGCGCTACCTGGCTGGAGCCCGCCAAGTTGACCACCAGGCTGTTGGTGACATCGCGCTCGGTGAGGCCGACCAACTGCGCACGGGTGCGGTCCACGTCGATATTGAACGTCGGCAATTGCCGCGACTGCTGGATGCGCGCATCCACCACCCCCGGCACCCGGCGAATATCACGCAGCAGCGCGCTGGCATAGGCGAAGTTAGCCGCCAGGTTATTGCCGGTGATTTGCAGATCGATCGGTGCCGAAGAACCGAAGTTGAGGATCTGCCCGACAATGTCCGAGGCCGGGAACGAGAACACCGCGCTCGGGAATTCCCGTGGCAGGGTTTCGCGCAATTGGCGCATGTACTCGGCGGTCGGGCGGTGGCCTTCGTTGAGGCTGATCTGGATATCGGCGTCCTGGGAACCCACGGTGCCGGTGTTGTTGTACACCACGTTGATACCGCTGATGGACAGGCCGATGTTGTCGACCAAGGCTTTAAGTTCCTGGGCCGGGACTTTACGCCGGATCGCGTTTTCGATGTCGGCAATCAGGTGCGCATTACTCTCCACCCGTGTGCCCACCGGAGCGCGGACGTGCAACAGGATCAACCCGGAATCGACCTCGGGGAAGAAGTTGCGGCCCAGGAACGGCACCAACGCAAACGACACGGCGACAAACGCCAGCAAGCCGATCACCACCGCGCGACGATGGTGCAAGGCGCTGTGCAATACGCTGTGGTAACGCTCGCGAAAGGCTTCAAAACGCTTTTCGAAACCGCGCTGGAAATTCACCAGCGGGTTGCGCGACGGTGCGTGCCCGTCGTCGCCGTGTAGATGCGGCTTGAGCAGGTAGTTGGCCAATGTCGGCACCAGGGTCCGCGACAGCAGGAACGAGGCGATCATGGCAAAGATCACCGCTTCGGCCATCGGCACGAACAGGAAGCGCGCCACACCATCAAGGAAGAACATCGGCACAAACACGATGCAGATACACAGCAGCGAGACAAACGCCGGCGTCACAATCTGCGCCGCACCGTCGAGGATTGCCGTCTGCACCGGTTTGCCCTGCTCCAGGTGCCAGTTGATGTTCTCGATGGTTACCGTGGCATCGTCCACCAGGATGCCCACGGCCAGCGCCAGGCCGCCGAGGGTCATGATATTCAGGGTTTCGCCCAGCGCCGAAAGCGTGGCTATCGAGGCCAGGATCGCCAGCGGAATCGAGGTGGCAATGATCACCGTCGAACGCCAACTGCCGAGGAACAGCAAAATCATCAGGCTGGTCAGCGCCGCCGCGATCAAGCCTTCACGGGCCACGCCGCTGATGGCCGAACGCACGAACAGCGACTGGTCGCCGATCAAATCGATATTCAAGTTGGGCGGCAACGCAGCCTTGTTGTCGGCAAGCTTTTCCTTGATGCCCGCGATCACGCCCAAGGTCGATGCCGAACCGGTCTTGAGCACCGGCAGCAGCACCGAGCGGTTGCCGTTCACATGCACGATGTTGGTTTGCGGCGGGTTGCCGTCGCGCACGGTGGCCACGTCCCGGATCAGCACGGTGGTGCCGTCGGCGGTCTTGATCGGCAGGTTTTCCAGGTCATGGAAGTCCGAAGGTGAGTTGTTCAGTTGCAGGTTGAATTCGTAGCTGCCGATCTTCTGGGTGCCTACCGGGGTGATCAGGTTCTGCGTGGCCAGGGCAGTGGCGACGTCCTGTGCCGACAGGCCACGGGCTTGCATGCGCGCCGAATCGAGGTCGATCTGCACTTGCCGGCTCTTGCCGCCAAACGGGTATGGCAGTGCTGCGCCGGGCACGCTGGTGAGCATCAGGCGCACCTGGTTCAGGCCGATATCACCCAAGCGCTGTTCGCTCAGCCCCGGCCCAGAGAGTGCAAGCTGCACAATCGGCACGGTGGAGGCGCTGTAGTTGAGCACCAGCGGCGGCACGGTGCTGGGCGGCAATTGCCGCAGGATCGCCTGGGACACCGACGTCACCTGGGCGTTGGCGGTGCTGATGTTGACGCCGGGCTGGAAGAAGATCTTCACAATCCCGTAGCCGTTCATCGACTGCGCTTCGATATGGCGAATGTCGTTCACGGTGGTGGTCAGCACCCGCTCGAACGGCGAGGTGATGCGCCCCGCCATCTGGTCCGGCGGCAAACCGGTGTACTGCCAGATCACCGCAATCACCGGAATGCGGATTTCCGGGAAGATGTCCGTCGGCGTGCGCCAGGCCGCCAGCGGCCCGACAATCAGGATGAAAATGGCCAATACCAAAAAGGTATAGGGGCGCAGCAAGGCGATGCGCACGAGGTTGAGCATAGGAGGTGATCCAGACAGGAGATTGTTTGATCAAGCAGGCTTCGCCATGCCGTTTTCCCGCCTCGCCCCATGCACGTCCTGGGGTTTTTGTAACGACATCCCGGTCACAAAGAGGCATATGCCACGATATCGAACTTAGTGGCATACGCAACTAATTTGTTTCAAGCTGTCTCAGCTTTCATCTGGAACGTCAGTTCGGTCCGAAAGGCCTTGTCCTGACAGGTCGCGCAGGCATAATCAGCCGCGTCGTGTTTTGTATCAGAGAGTATCTGCCCTTGAAATCTGCCCCGCCTTGCTCCGAGAGCCCCAGCGCCTGCGTCAACGGTGCCGTGCGCCGCACCTCGCGCCGCCTGGGCCAGATCTATGACGAAGCGTTCGCGCCCTGCGGGCTCAAAGCCACGCAATACGCGCTGCTCAACCGCATCGCCAAGGCCGGCACGCCGAAAATGGGCGAGCTGGCACAAACCCTGGTGATGGATTTGTCCGCGCTCGGCCACACGCTCAAACCGCTGGTACGTGACGGCCTGGTGGAGCTGCGCGTGGACGAACTCGACCGGCGTACCCGGCGCGTGCTGCTGACCGAACAAGGCAAGCGCACCCACCTGGCGGCCAAGCGTATTTCCACGCAAATGGCCGAACGCTTCGATCAGGCATTCGGCCGTGAAGCGGCGGCGCAACTGCGCCAGACCCTGGACTTTATCGCCTCCGACGAATTTGCCCGCACCCTGCTGGCCAAGGACGATTAAGCCATCGGCTGGTGGTTAGTGACGCAGTGAATGCCACCGCCGCCCGCGGCAATCGCATCGATATTGAGTTGCAGCACTTTGCGGCTCGGGTAGAGCCGTGACAGCAGGTCCAATGCCTTGCGGTCCGCCTCCGGGTCGCCGAATTCAGGCGCAATTACCGCGCCGTTGATCACAAAATAATTGATATACCCAGCGGCGAAGTCCTCGTTACCCTTGCTGAACTTGTTTTTGCGCGGGTTCAGCGGCGGCGATACGGTGTGCACCTGCAACGGGCGGCCGTCGGCGTCAGTGGCGTTCTTGAGGATTTCCAGGTGCGCAAGGGTGACTTTGTGGTCGTAGGACTCGGGGTCGGTATCGAGGTTGGCCAGCACCACGCCGGGCGACACAAACCGGGCGTAGAAGTCGACGTGGGCGTCGGTGATGTCCTTGCCCTTGATGCCCGGCAGCCAGATGATCTTGCGCAGCCCCAGGCGTTCCTTAAGTTCGGCCTCCACGTCGGCCTTGCTCCAGTCGGGGTTGCGGTTGCGGTTGATCCAACTGCTTTCGGTCATGATGCCGGTGCCCAGGCCATCCACTTCGATTGCCCCACCCTCGCCCACCAGCTCACTGCGAATGTGGCGCGCGCCGGTTTCTTCGGCCACCAGCGCCGCCAACTGCGCGTCATCGGCATGTTGTTGTTTGTTGCCCCAGCCATTGAAGTTGAAATCCACTGCGCCTTCGCCACCGGTGCCATCGATGACGAAATTGGCGCCGGTGTCGCGCATCCAGATATCGTCCAACTCGGTTTCGACAAAGGTGATATTGCGCGTGCCGCAGTGTTTTTCCGCCAATGCGCGCTCGTCTTCGCGACAGAACACAGTGACCGGCTCATAGTTGGCAATCGCCCTGGCGATACGGCCCAGGGCCGCTTGCACATCAGCGGTAAAGTCTTCCCAGATAGCGTCCTGGGCGCCAAAGGCGATAAAGGCTTGGCGGTGTTTTTCGCCTTCGTCGGGCATGTAGAAACGGCCTTTGACAGCGGCACGTACATGGGTGGTGAGTAAGGTCATGGCACAGACCACGCTGGCTTGTTTGATGAAGGTTCGACGGGTTGGCATGGGGGTCTCTACTTGGTGGTCGCTGTCTTGAATTTAGTCCACATGCGCATGCGCGCACGCATATCCGCCTGGGGGATGTCTTTGCCGGCAATCAACCGCTCGAAGGTGACTGCATCCGGGTAAATTTGCGGGTTATCACGCATGGCTGCCTCCACCGCCGGGCGGGCCTTGGCGTTGGCCGTAGGGTAGCCGGTGAAGTTGGTGATGGCGGCCATGTTCTGCGGGCGCATCACGAAGTTGATAAAAGCATAGGCGTATTCCGGGTGCTGGGCGTCGACGGGAATGGCCATGGTATCCATCCATACCGTGGTGCCCTCGCGAGGGATGTGATAACCAAAGGTCACCGATTTGCCGGCCGCATCGGCGGCGCGCTGGGCTTGGGTCATGTCACCGCTGTAGCCGAGAGACAGGCACAAATCACCGTTGACCAAGTCGGTCACCGGTTGCGACTGGAACTTGCGGATATACGGGCTCAGCTTGAGCAGCAAGTCACTGGCAGCGGCCAGGTCTTCACGTTTGGCGCTGCGCGGGTCGCGCCCCAGGTAGTTGAGCACCACGGCCAGCACTTCATCCGGTGAATCGATCAGCGAAATGCCACAGTCGGCGAACTTGGCGGCAAATTCGGGCTTGAACAGCAGGTCGAGACTGTTGACCGGCGCGTTCGGCAAGCGCTGCTTAATCTGTGCGGTGTTGTAGGTCAGGCCGATGGTCCCCCAGGTGTAGGGCACCGTGGCTTTGTTCGAGTTGACGTAGTGGCTGCGCAACTTCTGCAAACCCGGCTCGATATCATCCAGCGCAGTGAGCTTGGCAGGGTCCAGCGGTTGCAGGCTGCCGGCGCGCATCAGGCGCTCGGCCACGGTGTCGCCGGGGAAGATCAGGTCGTAGCCGCTGCCGCCGGCCATCAACTTGGCTTCCAGGGTTTCGCTGCCGTCCATCACGTCGTAGATCACCTTGATGCCGGTCTCGGCGGTGAAAGCCGACAAGGTGTCCGGCGCAAAATAGTCCGCCCAATTGTAGAGTTTCAGCGTCTTGTCATCGGCCGTGGCGCAGGCGCTGGTGAGGATCAGGGCACAGCTCAAAAGCAGTCTCATGATGGGCGTCCGTCCAGGGTCAGCAGTGCGTCATACATGTGCGGGCGGCGGTCGCGGAAGATGCCCCAGGTCCGGCGTTCTTCGCGCATCGCAGACAGGTCCAGGGAGTGCACGAGTACGCCAGTGGATTCGCGATCAGCTTCGACCAGCAGCTTGCCTTTGTGGTCGCAGATAAACGACGAGCCATAGAAATCCATTTGCAGGCTCGCATCCGTTGTCGCCACTTCACGGCCTACGCGGTTGGCCGCCACTACCGGCACCAGGTTGGCGGCGGCGTGACCGCGCATGGTCATTTGCCAGTGGTCACGGGAGTCGAGCGCCGCGCAGCCGGGTTCCGAGCCGATGGCCGTGGGGAACAACAACACTTCAGCACCCTGCAACGCCAGGCAGCGGGCGGTTTCGGGGAACCACTGGTCCCAGCAGATACCGACACCCAGGCGCCCGAACGCCGTGTCCCAGACGCGAAAACCGGTGTCGCCGGGGCTGAAATATTCCTTCTCCTGGTAGCCGATGGCGTTGGGGATATGGGTCTTGCGGTACACGCCCAACAACTGCCCATCGGCATCGGCCACACTCAGGGAATTGAAGTAGGCATTACCGGCCTTTTCGAACCAGCTCAGCGGCAGTACCACGCCCAGTTCCTTGGCCAATGCGGCGAAACGCTTGAGCACGTGGCTGTGCTGATACTCCTCGGCCAGTGCCAAATGTTTGTGATGCTGCTCGATACAGAAATACGGCGTGGCGAACAACTCCTGCAGCAGGATGACCTGGGCGCCCTGTGCGGCGGCATCGCGCACCAACCGCTCGGCGCGGTCGAGGTTACCCGGCAAGTCCCAGGTACACGGCATCTGGGTAGTAGCAATCGTCAATACAGTCATGGCATTACCCCTTTAACGGCCAGGCCGGTTGCTGTTGCGTGATGCAATGTACCCCGCCGCCGCCGTGGGCCAGGTGGTTGATCTGCACCGGCACGATTTCACGGCCCGGGAACGCCTGGGCCAGCACCTCAGCCGCAACCTGATCAGCCTCAATGCCATAGGCCGGCATGATGATTGCGCCGTTGGCTATGTAGAAGTTGGTGTAGGAGGCGCAAAACACTTCTGCATCGGTGTCCACTGCGTCGGTGGCCTCATACAGTTCGATCAGTTCGAAACGGCGGCCATGGGCGTCGGTGGCCAGTTCCAGGGCGCGACGGTTTTCGCGTACTACTTGGGCGTAGGTCGAGTGGTGATCGTGGGTGGCATCCACCAGCAGCAGGCCAGGGCGGGCGAAGGCACACACGCCGTCGACGTGGCCGTCGGTCATATCGCCAGTGACGTAATCCGGGTCGCCGGGCAGCCAGATAGTCTTTTTGATCCCCAGCAGGCGCGCGAAGACCTCTTCCATCTCGGCCTTGGTCATACCGGGATTGCGGTTGGGGTTGAGCAGCACCGATTCGGTGGTGATCAAGGTGCCCTCGCCGTCCACATGGATCGCGCCGCCTTCATTGCTCAGCGGCGTGCCGAAGCATTCCAGCCCCAGGTGATTAAGCACCCGGCGCGCCAGGCTTTCGTCCAAGTCATGGGCCGACTTGCCGCCCCAGGCGTTGAAGCGCCAGCTCACACCCGCCGCACCCTGTTGCGGGTGACAAATGAAGGTGGGGCCGGAGTCGCGGCACCAGCTGTCATTGACGGCCTCAGCGATCAACTCGATGCCAGGGCCACACAGGGCTTTGGCACTGGCGATTGCCGAAGGGTCGACAATCATTTTTACTGGCTCAAAACGTGCGATGGCATTGGCGACCCGCGCAAAATCCTGCTGCACCAATGCCAAAGTCACACCCCAGGTGCTTTCCCACAGCGCCTGGTTATGCGGCCAGACCATCCAGGTCGCCACATGATGGGACCACTCCGCGGGCATACACCAACCACTGCTTAAAATTTCACTACGCTGCATGACAAGCACCTTTGAGTTAAGTCATTGTGTTCAGTGAAAACTGCCCACGGAGTCTTGGCGCACATGCTACGTAGGCTGAAAAGACCAAACAAACGATGGATTTTGTAGAAAACTGATTAGCGGAGCTTATCGATATGCTCAACCACTGGCCGCCCCTCGGCACCCTGCGCGGCTTTGAAGCCGCCGCCCGGCTAGGCAGTTTCCACAAGGCTGCCGAAGAACTGCACCTGACCCAATCGGCGATCAGCCAGCAGATCCGCAGCCTGGAGGCTTACCTGGAGCAGCCGCTGTTTTTACGCAGCGGGCGCAGCGTGAGCCTCACCGACGCAGGTTATGACTTCCTCAGCACCACCCAGGCGCTGCTGCAACAACTGGCGGTGGGCGTGCGACGCCTGGGGCAGTACCGCAAACCCAATCAACTGGTGCTCAACACCACGCCGACCTTTGCTCGTCACTGGCTGCTGCCACGCCTGGCGGACTTTCGTCAGCGGCACCCGGAGGTAGACCTGTGGATCTTCAGCACCGATGAAGTGCCTGACATGGCCAGCCAGACCATCGACCTGGCCGTGCGTGACGACATCAGCTCCCAGGCCGAATGCAGCTTCAAGGTGCTGCATGCCGACCGCCTGTTTCCGGCTTGCCATCCCAAGCTGCTGTCTGTGCCTGCGGCGCAGCGCACCACGTTGCACGGCGAGCGAGAGATGGACTGGAGCCATTGGGCCGTGGAGGCCGGTATTGATGTGGGCCAACAGGACCACGGGCTGAATTTTTCCGATCCAGGTTTACTGCTGGATGCCGTGTGCAGCGGGCTGGGCATCGGCCTGGTCAGCCAACTGCTGAGCCGCCAGGCCCAGGCCGATGGTTTGCTCACGCCGCTGGTCGAAGCCACCATTCGCGGTCCCAGTTGGGCGCTGTTGACCCACCGTGACAGTGAAAACGACCCACTGGCCCGCAGCTTTACCGAATGGCTGCTGATGCGTTTGCAGATAGACCCGACATGAGCGACAGACTTGAAGACATCCTCACCGAGCACTTGAACGTGGTGTTCTGCGGCATCAACCCCGGCAAAGGCTCCGCCGCCTTGGGCCTGCACTTCGCCAACCGCAGCAACCGCTTCTGGCGCACGTTGCACCTGGCCGGCTTCACGCCCCATGAAATTCACCCCGAAGAGGGGCGCACCTTGCTCGACTACCACTGCGGCCTGACCACACTGGTGGAGCGTCCGACGGCGAGTGCGGGGGAATTGGCGCGGCATGAATTCAACGACGCCGCGGTTGCGTTTGAGCAAAAAATCCGCCGCTGGCAGCCACGCTTCGTGGCCTTTCTGGGCAAGGTCGGTTATAGCGCCGTGTCCGGCCAACGCGAGGTTGCCTGGGGGTTGCAGCCGCTGTTGTTGGGCGGCGCAGCGGTATGGGTGTTGCCCAACCCCAGCGGGCGCAATTTGGCGTTCAACCTGGAGCAGTTAGTGGATGCCTATCAGCAACTGCGCAAGGCCATTGCGCAGGACAATCATGTGCCCTTAATCTCCTGATCCCATCACCTGAAAGCAACGGAGGCTTCATGAAACTGATAGGCATGCTTGACTCGCCTTACGTACGCCGCGTGGCAATTTCCCTGGACCTGTACGGCGTGGCGTTTGAACATCAGTCGGTGTCGGTGTTCAGCACCTTCGAGCAGTTCCACGCGATCAACCCGGTGGTCAAGGCGCCGACCCTGGTGCTGGACGACGGCACCTTGCTGATGGACTCCAGCCTGATCCTGGATTATTTCGAAGCCCAGGCCCCCACCGACAAGAAGCTGCTGGCACAAGCGCCGGGCGCCCGCGCCCACGAACTGCACCTGCTCGGGCTGGCCCTGGCGGCCTGCGAGAAAACCGTGCAGATCGTCTATGAGGACAATCTGCGCCCGGCAGAAAAACGCCATGAACCGTGGATAGACCGCGTGACCGGTCAACTGTTGGCCGCCTATTCGCTGCTGGAAAAGCACCTTGCCCAAACCACCGACGCGCCACTGACCCAGGCGGCGCTGACCGCGGCAGTCGCGTGGTCGTTCACCCAACTCAAACTGCCGTCGGTGCTCGACCCCAAGGCATTCCCTAACCTGCAACGTCACGCCGACCAACTGGAACAGCACCCGGCGTTCAAGCGCTACCCCATCGAGTAGCAGGCCTAGACCCAGCCGCCATCCACAATAAAGTTCTGCGCCGAACACATCGCCGAGGCATCGGAGGCGAGAAACAACGCCATATTGGCGATGTGTTCCGGCAGTACGCTGCCGGGCAGGCACTGGCTGCGGCTGATCAGCTCCTTGGCCGCATCATCGACCCACATTGCCAATTGTTTTTCGGTCATGACCCAACCGGGCACCAGGGTATTCACGCGAATATGGTTCGGCCCCAGCTCACGTGCCAGGGCGCGGGTCATGCCATGGGCCGCCGCCTTGCTGGCGGCGTACACCGGGTAGCCAGCAGACGCCATCATCCACCCCACCGAGCCCAGGTTGATGATCGCCCCGCCACCAGCGCGTTTCATCATCGGCACCACGGCCTTGGCAGCAAAGAACGCGTGCTTGAGGTTGACCGCGATCAGCCTGTCGAACATCGCCGAATCGACTTCTTCCAGGGTGTGACGCACATCGTTGGCCGCGTTATTGACCAGTACGGTGATCGGCCCCAACGAGTGCTCAAAGCGTTCGATCGCCGCTTTATAGGCGATTTCATCGGTGATGTCGCAACACACGAACTCAACCTTGTAGCCCTGGGAATGCAGCAGCGCGGCCAGCCGCTCACCCTGGCTTTGCGCCCGGTCCACAAAACCCACCTTGGCGCCCTGCGCGGCGAACGCGCGCACCAGGAATTCGCCGATGCCTGAGGCACCACCGGAAACCAGAACGGTCTTACCCTCAAGGTCGGGGTAAACAGCCTGCTGAGTGGTCATATAAAGGTTGCCTCACTTAATTAGTCTTATTTTATTTTGCAAACAGGCCGTAAAAGGCTATAAATCTGCTGCTGCAACGACAAAATATCGCACATTAGTAGAACTATTCCACTGAAAACAACAAAAGGAAGTTCGACCATGAAGCACCCTCGTCACCTGCTTTCCGGCCTCGCCTTGTCCCTGCTGATTGCCAGCGGCGGCGCCCAGGCTGCGGGCCTCACCAGCGAACACAAACCCTTCGGTAAAACCAATGACGGCACCGCCGTCGAGCAGTACATCTTGCGCAACAGCCACGGCATGCAAGCCACGGTGATCACCTACGGCGGCGTGTTGCAGTCACTGCACGTGCCGGATAAAAACGGCAAGGTCGATGACGTGGTACTGGGTTTTGATGACGTGCAGGGCTATCAGAGCGGCACGGCCTTTTTTGGCGCGACCATCGGGCGCTTCGGCAACCGCCTGGCGGGCGGTGCGTTTGAGCTTGATGGCAAGCGCTATCAGGTGCCGCTCAACGACGGGCCAAATTCGCTGCACGGCGGCGCCCAGGGGTTTGACAAGCACGTTTGGCAAGCCGAACCCGTCAAGGGCAAGGACTCGGTCGGCGTCAAGCTCAGCTACCTGTCCAAGGACGGTGAAATGGGCTTCCCTGGCAACCTTAAAACCGAGGTCACCTACAGCCTCAACGATAACAACGAACTGCATATCGACTACAAAGCCAGCACCGACAAACCCACCGTGCTCAACCTCACCAACCACAGCTATTTCAACCTGGCGGGCGCGGGCAATGGCGACATTCTCAAGCAGGTCGCGACCTTGCATGCCAGCCATTACACACCGGTGAATGCCACCCTGATTCCGACCGGCGAGCTGGCACCGGTCAAGGGCACGCCGATGGACTTTCTCAAACCCACGCCGATCGGCCAGCACATCAAGGACGAGCATCCGCAGCTCAAATTTGCCGAGCCGAAACAAGGCGGGTTTGACTTCAACTGGGCGCTCGACACCCAGGGCGATATCAAGCAACTCGCCGCCGAAGTTCATGACCCTGCTTCTGGCCGGCGCTTGAAGCTCTATACCAGCGAGCCTGGGGTGCAGTTCTACACCAGTAACTTTCTCGATGGCACGGTGAAGGGCAAAGGCGGCAAGACGTATCAGCACTGGAGTGCTTTTACCCTCGAAACCCAGCATTTTCCTGATGCGCCCAACCAACCCAAATTTGCTTCGACTCGGTTGAATCCTGGGCAGACTTATAGCCAGAACACTGTGCTCAAGTTTTCTGCCGACTGAGTGTTGGTGCAACCGGGGTGTGGACGCCGCCGTTTTCCTTGTGACCGGGGGGATACCGGGGCGGTTTTAGGTCTGGGGTTGACTCAGGATTGCTGAGTACATATCCGTTATTTAGGTAACGGCCGCCTATGGTTCCGCTCTTACAGCGGGTTACTTTTGCAAGGACGCAAAAGTAACCAAAAGGTCCTCGCCCCACCACTCGGTGCCTCGCTGTGGCTCGGCATGCCCGCAATCCGACAGTGATTTGGGGGGCCGCCGCGATGGGCCATCCTTGGCCCAGCGCGGCTAAACCGGCATCCCTGCCGGTTTACCCCCCAAATCCCTGTCGAATTGCGGCCATCGTGTTTAACGGGGCGATTTCAGATCAAGATCAAAAGCGCAGATCAAAAGACCGCTGACTTCGTCATCGAAAAGGATGTAAGGGCCGGAGCAACAGCAACAGCAACAGCAACAGCAACAG
>NZ_VBVZ01000126.1 GCF_005863185.1 Pseudomonas edaphica | reverse complement strand
GGGCCTGGTCGGGGTTGGCGCTCAGCTCAGCGGGAAAGGTAATCGCCGCTTGGTTGTCACGCTCGCTCTGCCAGCGTGCCACGCTGGCCCAGGCCATGCGGTACTGGGCTTGCAGCGACTGCACGTCGGCCTGGTTCTGGGTCTGGTCGAGGCGAAACAGCGGCTGGCCCTGTTTGACCAACTCGCCCTCCTTCACCAGGATCCGGCTGACCACCCCAGGGCTGAAGGTTTGCACGGCCTTGCGCTTGCCCGAGACCACCACCGTGCCT
Source organism: Pseudomonas edaphica (assembly GCF_005863185.1). Classification (GTDB taxonomy): domain Bacteria; phylum Pseudomonadota; class Gammaproteobacteria; order Pseudomonadales; family Pseudomonadaceae; genus Aquipseudomonas; species Aquipseudomonas edaphica. The sequence goes on along the minus strand of NZ_VBVZ01000126.1, from coordinate 12,654 downwards.
TGCACCGGGATGCCCTGGTCCAAGGGCGCGAGGCTGGCCCAAAGGAAAAAACCACCGGCGCCGACAATCGTCAACCACCAGCCCATCTTTACGAAAAAACCGGCATCACGTTCTTTAAAGCGGGGCTCTACAGTAAGGCTGCTCATGCGCCTGGATTCCTTCCGGTCTGGTACTGACGGCTAAGGCTCACACCGGCCTTTTCCCGTGGCGCTTCCTGCTGTTGCTGGCCCGACAACGCGCGCAGCACTTCCTGGCTGGGGCCGAAGGCCTGCAATTGACCTTCGCTGAGCACCAGCAACTTGTCGGCCTGGGCCAACGCCGAGGAGCGATGGGTGACCAGCACCACGCTGCTGCCCTGGGCTTTCATCTGCACGATGGCGCTGGCCAGGGCGGCCTCGCCCACGGTGTCGAGGTTGGAGTTGGGTTCATCCAGCACGATCAAACGCGGCGCGCCATACAGCGCACGCGCCAGGGCCACCCGCTGCTTCTGGCCGCCGGAGAGGCCGCCACCGTTGTCGCCCAACACGGTGTCGTAGCCTTGCGGCAGACGCAGGATCAACTCATGCACACCGGCCTGTTGCGCGGCTTTCACCACCAGCTCCGGGTCGGCTTCACAAAAGCGCGCAATGTTGTCGGCGATGCTGCCGCTGAACAGTTCGATGTCCTGGGGCAAGTAGCCGATATGCGGGCCGAGGTCGTCGCGGTTCCAGCGATGGATATCCGCGCCGTCCAGGCGCACGGTGCCGGCCAGGGTTGGCCACACGCCAACCAGCACACGGGCCAGTGTCGATTTGCCCGAACCCGAAGCACCGAGCACGCCCAGCACTTCACCGGCGCCGAGGTTGAAACTGACCTGTTGCAAGGTCGCCACACGCCGCCCCGGCGGGCCGGCGCTGACGTGTTCGAAACTCACCTGGCCCTTGGGCGCCGGCAACGCCATTTGCTCGGCTTCGGGTGGGAATTCACGCAGCAGATCGTCAAGGCGTTGGTAAGCCAGCTTGGCCGAACTCCACTGCTTCCACACCGCAATCAATTGGTCGATAGGGCTGAGTACACGGCCCATCAGGATGGACCCGGCGATCATCATCCCGGCGGTCATCTCGCCTTTGATCACCAGGAAGGCGCCCAGGCCCAGCACCAAGGATTGCAGGCACAGGCGCAGGGATTTGCTCAGCGAGGTAATCACCGAGCCGGTGTCGCTGGCCCGGTTCTGAAACCCGAGGAACTGCGAATGCACCGCGAACCAGCGTTTACGCAACGCACCGAGCATGCCCATGGCCTGGATGGTCTCGGCGTTGTGCAAGTGGCTGGTAGCCAGCTGGGTTGATTGTTGGGAAAAAACACCCGCCTCGCCCAGTGGTTTTTTGGTCAGGTATTCATTCAGGCACGCCAGCGCGATCAACAACACAGCGCCCGCCGTGGCCAACACGCCCAGCCACACGTTGAACAGGAAAATCACAAACAGGTAGATGGGAAACCACGGCGCATCGAAGAACGCGAACAACGCAGGCCCGGTGATGAATTGGCGGATCACGGTCAAATCGCCCAGCGATTGCCCGGCATGCCCCTGCCCGCGTTGCAGGTTGCGTTCAAACGCGGCTTTGTACACGCGCAAGTTGAAGCGCCGCTCCAACTGGCTGCCGATGCGAATCACGACAAAACTGCGCAGTACTTCCAGCGTGCCGATGAAGACAAAGAAACCCACGACCATCAGCGTCAACATCACCAGGGTGGTTTCATTCTGGGAGGACAACACACGGTCGTACACTTGCAGCATGTAAATCGACGGCACCAGCATCAACAGGTTAATCAAGGCGGTAAAGCAGCCGATGCTGATCAAAATACCCTTGTATTCACCCAGCGCCCTGAATAAGGGCGCAACCACATTGGACTTCGCCATAGTGTCTGTTCTTCCCCGAAGCCAATGACGCGCAATAGTTGCCCGTGCCCTGAAGTGGGCGGCCAACTATTAAACTCTTGTTATAAGCTTATAACTTTTTAATTAAGGTGTTCGTTGCAGCACAACTTCCGGTATTGAAGGCGTGCGCCCTTTGTATTCACCGTCTTTCTCGCGATTCAAATGAATAATCCCGCTGCCCTCTGCATTAAACAGCCAGATACCGTCCGGGGTCGGCGACCAAGTCAGGGGCTTTTCCCTCAGCCATAGCTCGGCGCAGGCGACATCACCGGCCACGGCGTTGGGCTCATCCAACAGGTCGAGTGCACACACCTGGTCCTGTTGCTGCAATTGCCAATGGCCGGCCAATTGCGCGGTGGTGGGTAAAACCAGACTGCTCGCCATGACGTGGGCTCCTGCCGAAACGAACAACACCTGTGAAGCACAGGCGATCAAATGGGAAAAACGCGGCATCTGCTGCTCCATCCTGAGAGCGCGGCGCCGGGGCGCCGCGCGCTTTACATCAGGCTACGATGTCGCTGGTGACTGCCTGGCCGACGGTGGTGACGAGGAAATCCGCCACGCCGTGCCCGGAGAAGTCCACCGCCAAGGTGCCCAGGTTGGTACCCGAGGCATAGCTCAGTACAGCATCGCCGGCATGCCCGGTGAATGCATTGACGAAGCTCAAGCCTGCACCTTTGGTGATCCCGGACAGGTCGATCTTGTCCGAACCGGAGGTGAAGTCAAAGATCTTGTCCGCCGCACCCGGCTTGGAGTCGGAACTGGCACCGTACACGAAGGTGTCATTGCCGGCGCCACCCCACAGTTGGTCCGCACCGCCACCGCCGTAGATGATGTCGTTGCCGGCACCGCCTTTGATGATGTTGGCGGCGTTGTTGCCGATGATCAGGTCATTGCCCGAACCGCCGAACGCGTTCTCGATGGTAACGCCCTTGGCGATGGACACGTTGCCCACCAGGCCGCCAACGTCGGAGAACGAGGCCTCATTGAGGTTGATCTTCTGGTTTTGGGTGAAACCGGAGAAGTCCAGGGTGTCGTTGCCGCCACCGTCCCATACCGAGAACACCAGCTTGTCGGCATTGGACGTGGCGCTGAGGAAGTCACGCCCGGTGTTGGAGTTGAAACCGTAGGTGGTGTCGCCGGCGCGGGTGGCGTAGTTGGCGCCGTAGAGCTTCTGGATCGCGGCAATGTCGTCGATCAGCGGGCCGGACGAATAGGCTTCGACCCCGCCTTTACTGAAGTTCTGGTTGGTGTTGCTCTCGCTCCAGTAACTCATGACGCTGTAGCCACGCGTGTCCTGTCCATAGTCCGCGTCTTTGTACGAAGGGTTGCCGGTCCCGGCGTTGTAGTCGCCAGGGTGATCGAGGCCCAGGGTGTGCCCGATTTCGTGGGTCAGGGTCTGCCGGCCGTAGTTGTTCAGGTCCGGGGTCTTGTTCGGTGTGTAACTGTTGTTGGTCAGGTACCAGGAAGTACCGTCCAGCCCGCTCTCGTTGTACTTGGCATTGGTGCCAGGCAGGTAAGCGAAGGCCGCTGCGCCATCCTGGCCGCTGCTGTAGTTGCCAAAGGTCATGTGGAAGTCACCGCCCGAGGATTTCTCGGTGAAGGTGACGTTGGCCACATCCGCCCAGGATTGCATGGCCAATGCGGCCTGTGCTTTCTGCTGGGTGTTGAACTGGCTGAACCCGGAGATGCCATGTTTGTTCATGGTGGCCGAGGAAGCCGAGGTCAGGAAGGTGTAGGTGAGGTCGATCTTGCCGTTGCCATCAATGTCCCGATACGCAGCATTCTCGCGCAACAGGTGGTCGGCGGCCTGGTCCACTGTGAACGAGGGCTTTCCATTGACCGTGAGGTTACCGCCACGGTCATACAGATGGCTGAAGCTATCGATTTGCGAGTAAGCAGTGCTGGCTTGCGCGGCAGATACAATAGCTTTGTCTTTTACTTTTGACATAAACGTACTTCCTTGTTTGCAAGTGCATCAGTCTTTGTTCGATAGGAACCTCGCGGGCGAGGATCGTCCTATCACTCGCCTCTTTTGAAGGCGTATCGAAACTGACACAACTTGAAATCTTTCGTCTACAAATATTTCCGCAACAAAAATGTGACGTAGATTCAACTTAAGGAAGTCGCACACAGCGTTTGCTGGGGGTAATTGCGCTAGCGCCGCAAATCGCCGCCGACTGTTATTTAAATATTAAATAGCGGTAAAGCCGCTCTTGCTGAGCGGCCCTCTTTAATAATGGATCCAATATATTGACACGGTGTCATAGTTCAATATTAAAGAGCCACCACTCGCACTATTAAAGTGCGTGCCCCCCATTACCGGGACAGACTCCAGCCGCACTTGTTTAACGCGCCGATTAATACTTCGTCGGCAAGTCCGGGCACCGTGATGCCGTCTTCCGTCGTCATGTCCTCGCCCGCGAGGATCGCGTTGATAATCGCCTCCTCCACCGCCTCTGCGGCGGCACTGAACAAGGGCGAAATATGGTCGTTGTTGACCATGCGCAATACGCTGCTGAGTGCCAGGTCCTTGCGCCCGTAATCTGCCGGTGGCAGGCCGTGATTGCCGGTGGCGAAGGCCAGGAACAGGTCGCCACTGGAATCCTCGGTGCCGCCGCCGGTGCGCGCGATACCGATGGAGGCGCGTTGCGCCAGGCGCTGGCATTGATGGGGCAGCAACGGCGCGTCGGTGGCGATGATCACCACGATCGAACCCATGCCCGGCGTGCCGCGCTCGGCGAAGGGTGATGGAATGTCCATCAACTGGCGCCCGACCGGGTAGCCATCCACGCGCAGCTCCTGGCGCTTGCCATGGTTGGCCTGCACCAGCACGCCGACGGTCCAACCGCCCTGCTCCTCTGGCACACGCCGGGATGCCGTGCCGATGCCGCCCTTGAACTCATGGCAGATCATACCGGTGCCGCCGCCGACGGCGCCCTCTTGCACCGGGCCGCCCTCGGCCGCGTCCAGCGCCTGGCGCACATGTTCAGGCTTGACGTGTTGGCCCCAGATATCGTTGAGCAGGCCGTCGTAGGTTTCCATCACCACCGGCATGCACCAGTACACCGCCGGGTCCGCCAGGCGCTCGCGCTCCAGGGCGATCAGGCTGTCACGTACAATCCCGATGCTGTGGGTGTTGGTGATAGCGATGGGTGTGGTCAGCAGCCCCGCTTCGCTGATCCACTCAAGGCCGGTGGCGTCGCCATTGCCGTTGAGCACGTGGTAGCCGGCGAAACACGGTTGCTGTCGCGCCTCCCCGACGCGCGGCTGGATCACGCTGACGCCGGTGCGCACCTGCTTGCCGTCGATGCTGGTCTTGAGCGTGGCGTGCCCCACCCGGACACCGGGAACATCGGTGATGGCATTCAATTTGCCGGGCGTGCCCAGCCCCAACGTAATGCCCAGTTGACGTGCTCGCATACCCACTCCTTACAATTTCTGAAACGCCGGACTCGTCCGGCCAGTGATGCAATACAAAATCACCGACAAGGCCAGCAAGCCGATGATGATCATGATGTCGCGCACCGACGCCGCGGCGATCAGGGTCACCAGCAGGTAACCGGCGCCCAGTACCGCCAGCACTGCCGGCAGCGGCCATAACGGCATGCGATAAGGGTGCTCGCGATCACGCAGCAGCACCCGGCTCATCAGCGCGCTCAACGCCACCACCAGGTACACCAGGATGATCAGCAATACACTGAAGGACGTCAGGTCCGCCAGGTTCGAGCTGAAACTCAACAGCGCCGAAGGCACCGCCAGGAACAGCGTCGCCAGCCATGGGGAATCCCAGCGCGGGTGAATACGCGTGAACAGCGCGTTGATGCGCGGCGTCCACAGCGCATCGCGGCCGCTGCTGAACACCACTCGACCAATCTGGATGACGATGGCGACAATCGCGTTGAACACCGACAGGAAGATCCCGGCACTGACCAGGCGTGACAGGGTTTCATTGCCGTGGCTGGTCAGCAGATAGCCAATCGGGTCAGGGCTGCTGATCATCGCGCTCAGCGACGGCGCGCCGATCAGCAGTGCCGTGATCGGCACCAGCTCGATCACCACCACCAACCCCAGCGACCACAGCACCGCTTTGTGCACGCCTTTGCCACCGCACTTCATGTCTTCGGCCAGCAATACCGCAGGACCATACCCATTGAACGAGAACAGGCCGATGCCGACGGCGCCAATTACCAGGGCCCAGGGCGCCAGGTGCAGCACGCCGTTTTCGACGATCTGCGGCTGGAACAGCACGCTGGCGGGCTGCACGGGATTACCAAAGCCGATAAACACGATCACCAGCAACGCCGCCACTTCCAACAGCAGGCAGGTGCCGGTAATCCAGGCATTGAGCTTGATATTGAGGATGCCCAGGGCGTAGCTGCACACCACGATCACCAGGGCGACGGTTTGCGAGTCGAATTTTGTGCCCAGGGCGTTATTCAGGTACGTCGCGGCCCCTGTGGCCAAGACCGGCGGGATAAACAACAGCATCACCAGCACAGTCAGAAACGTCGCATAACCGGCCATGCCGCCAAACACTCGCTTGGCATACACATATTCACCACCGGCGCTGTTATGGGCGCGACCGAGTTCGGCGTAACAGAAGGCGAACATCAGCGCGAGCAAGGCCGCCATCACAAACGCCATGAACACACCACTGCCCGCCTGCTGGATGGCAAACGGCGCAATCACGAATACGGAGCTGGCCGGCGTGACCGCCGAAACCGTGATGGCCACCACATCGAAAACACTCAGCGTTGGCTTGAGCACGCCGTCTGGCGCGGGGGAAGCACTCATATCGTTATCCTCTGTCGTTATTTTTGGTAGGAGGCAGAAACGAAAAAAGTCGGGCGGTTGCGAGATATGTTTCTCGCTGGATGACGGCAAAGTAAACGCTGTGTTTATGCGGGCCAATTCCCCTATTGGCGTACTCCCCTTGACGATACTCGGCAAAAGCCGAACCCTTGGCTGATCTATTGAGGGCTGGAGCCGTGTTTATGAGCCTGTTCAGAGAGGTCGGCATGCACGCAGGCCTGGGCCGCACCGTCGCACACCTGGGCACCGAGCACTTCTGGAAGCAGTTGGTGCTGTTGCTGCACCAATGCCTGCCGTTCGATAACGCCCTGGCGATTTTTTACCCCCTCGATGGCCCGCCCGTGGCCCTGGAAGAATACGACGCCCAGCCCAGCAGTAAACCGGCCTCGATGCTGGTGTACCTCAATGGCCTGTACCTGATCGACCCGTTTTACCAGGCTTACCGCGAAGGTTATGCCAGCGGCGTGTATCGCCTGGAGGAAGTGGCACCGGACCATTTTCGCCAGAGTGAATACTTCCTCAACTACTTCCACGACAACGTGTTGGAAGACGAGGTGCAATTCATTCTGCAGTTACCGGGTACAGGCACGCTGTCTTTGTCGCTGGGCATGCAGCGACGCTTCAACTTTGAAGAGACCGGGTTGATGACCACACTGGCGGCCTGGGTGCTGCCGTTGATGCAGCAGCACTGGCAGCAAAGCACCCAGCGTGCGCCGGCGATGGACACGCAGATTCGCGATGCGCTGAGCCATTTTGGCAGCGGTGTACTGTCGGAGCGCGAGCTGGAAGTGGCGCGCCTGGTGCTGCGTGGGTTCTCATCCAAGGCCATGGCCGAGCGTTTGAAAATCTCGCCGGACACGGTCAAGGTGCATCGGCGGCACCTGTACGCAAAGCTGGATATTTCGTCGCAGCCGGAGCTGTTTTCGTTGTTTATCCAGTCGTTGGGGCATGATCTGGAAAACCCCTGAAAACCGGCATTGCACAGTCAAAATGTGGGAGCGGGCTTGCCCGCGATAGCGGTGTGTCAGTCACCCACTAGCCGACGGACAGGTCGCAATCGCAGGCAAGCCAGCTCCCACAGGGGCTCGGTGTAACCCCTAGCGTCCGGTACGAATGGTGTTCCACACCCGCGTGCGAATCCGGTCGATGTTCAGCGGCATTGCTTCCAGGGCAAACAACTTGCCCATCATTTCCGGGCTTGGGTACACCTTGGTGTCGGCCTTGATTGCAGGGTCTACCAGGCTGTCAGCCGCCGCGTTGCCGTTGGCGTAGTGCACGTAGTTGGTGATGCTGGCCATCACCTCCGGGCGCAGCAGGTAGTTCATGAACGCGTAACCGGCTTTTTCGTTCGGGGCATCGGCGGGCATGGCGACCATGTCGAACCAGATCGCGGCGCCTTCCTTGGGAATGTTGTAGCCGATATTCACACCGTTCCTGGCTTCCTTGGCGCGGCTCTCGGCCTGCAGGATGTCGCCGGAGAAGCCGACAGCCACGCAGATGTCGCCATTGGCCAGGTCGGCGGTGTACTTCGAGGAATGGAAGTAGGCCACATACGGACGCACTTTCATCAACAGGCCTTCAGCCTTTTTGTAGTCCTCGGCCTTCTTGCTGTGGGGCGGCAGGCCCAGGTAATTAAGCGCCGCCGGCAGCAGTTCCGGGCCGTTGTCGAGAATCGCCACGCCACATTTTTGCAGCTTGGCCATGTTCTCGGGTTTGAAGATCAAGTCCCAGGAATCCACCGGCGCGTTGTCGCCGAGCACCGCCTTGACCTTGTCGATGTTGTAGCCGATGCCGGTGCTGCCCCACAGGTACGGGAAACCATGCTCGTTGCCCGGGTCGTTGTTTTGCAGAGCCTTGAGCAGCACCGGGTTGAGGTTTTTCCAGTTGGGCAGCTGGCTCTTGTCGAGTTTTTTAAGGGCGCCGCCCTGGATCTGCCGAGCCATGAAGTGGTTGGACGGAAACACCACGTCATAGCCGGATTTGCCGGTCATCAACTTGCCGTCGAGGGTTTCGTTGCTGTCGTATACGTCGTAGGTAAAACCGATGCCGGTTTCTTTCTGGAAGTTCTTGGTGGTGTCCGGCGCGATGTAGTCCGACCAGTTGTAGATCTTCACCGTCTCGGCGGCCTGACTGATAGAGGCCACCAACATTAAGGGCAACAGGGCAATGGCTTTCATGGTTCGATTTCCTGGCGGTTTTAGGGCTGTTTTTATGGCAGGCGATCAAGGATCAAAGCGTTACAGAATCAACACGTAGGTCTTGCGCACGGTCTCGTGGATGTCCCAGATACCGGTGCTGTTGGCCGGCAACATCAGTGCATCGCCGGCGTGTAGGTGAACGACTTCACCGTTGTCGGGGGTGAAGGTGCAGCGGCCCTGGATAAAGTGGCAAAACTCCTGGGATTTGATCTGCCGACGCCAGCGGCCTGGGGTGCATTCCCAAATGCCGGTTTCGACGCCATCGTTGCGCTCAACGCTTAAGGTCGAGGCTACGGCGATCGGCTCGCCCAAGGGCACGGCCACCGGTGACGAGTCCGGCAGGTGGGCGTTCAGCGCGTCTTTGAAGTGAGTGATGCTCATGGGTTTTCCCGTGTGAGTGAAACGGCCTAATGCATGAAACCTTCCATGAACCCGGCCACGCCGGTCGCCAATTTGCGCCGCCACGGCGCGCTGTTGGGGTTGGCCAGCACCTGGTCTTCATGGACAAAACTGCGAATGATCGCGTTGTAACCCAGCCAGCGGCAGGGTTCGGGCTCCCAGGCCTTGAGCGCGTCCAGGCCACGCTCGCGAATCACCCAGGGCTGGGTGGTCAGCGGCGTATCGAGGCCCAGAATCATATCGGCCAGGGTGCGGCCTCCGAGGTTGGTGGCACCTACGCCCTCCCCGCCATAACCACCGGACAGCGCGATGCCGGTGGTGTGATCGCAGAGCATGTGCGGCCGGAAGTTACGCGACATGCCGAGGTTGCCGCCCCAGGAGTGGGTAATCCTGACGTGTTTGAGCTGTGGGAAGAGTTCGCTGAACAGGTAGCGGCGCAGCTCCACTTCGTCGGTGGTCAGGTCGAAGTTATGGCGCAGCTTGCCGGCGAACTGATAGCCGCCCCGGGCGCCGAATATCAGGCGGTCATCCGCCGAACGCTGGCCGTAGGTGACCTGGCGGCTGCTTTCGCCAAAGGCCTGGCCTCGGCTCAAGCCAATTTCATCCCAGGTGCTGGCCGGCAACGACTCAGTGGCGACAATCAGGCTTTGCACCGGTAACTGATAGCGCCCCAGCGGCGGCAATGTGGTGGCGTAACCCTCAACCGCCGGCACTACCCACGCGGCGCGCACGCTGGCATTGGCCGTGCGCACGCTGCCGGACTGCCAATGGGTGACCGGGCTGTTCTCATAGATCGTCACGCCCATGCTCTCCACCACCCGCGCCAGGCCGCGTACCAGTTTGGCGGGGTTGATGGTTGCGACATGGGGCGCATAGATACCGCCATACGGCTTGGCGATGCGGATTTGCTCGGCCAGCTGTTGCGGGCTCAGCCAGCGGTAGTCCGCTTCGGTAAGGCCCTGGGCGTGGAGCGTGTCCAGGTAACGGCGCAGGCTGCCTTCCTGCTCCGGGTAACGCGCCGCGCAGTACAGCACGCCGCCTTTGCGGTAGTCGCAGTCGATGCCTTCACGGGACAGCACCCGGGCGACCTCGTCGGGGATGCCATGCAACAGGTCAAACGAGGCGCGCCGTTGTTGCGCTGACAGGCCGGCCAGCAGGCGGTCTTCGCCCAAGAGGTTGCCCATCAGCCAGCCGCCATTGCGGCCAGACGCACCGAAGCCTGCTGTCTGCGCTTCGATAATCGCAATCTTCAGCTCCGGAGCCTGGCGCTTGAGGTAGTAGGCGGTCCACAACCCGGTGTAGCCGGCGCCGATAATCGCCACATTGACGTCCAGGTCGTGCGCAAGGGACGGCCGCGCCATGCCGGAATGCCAAGCTCCCCAACCTCATTTCGATAGGCTGGATCCTAGAGCGCGGCGTTATGGGCTGTCTTGCGCGCGTGCACGCAGAGAAATTTGTTTGACGTAGGCCTTGGGCGATTGCCCGGTGTGCTGGCGGAACGCGCTGTAGAACGCCGACAGCGAATTAAAACCGGCGGCAAAGGCCAGGTCATCGACCTTTATCGGCGGCACAGCCTTGTCCAGCGCAGCCAGCAGGTGTTGGAGCCGGGCCTGGTTGACGTAACGGTAGAAGCTCTGCCCCAGCACCTGGTTAAGCAGGTAGGAAATCTGGTTGCGGCTGTAGCCACACTCATTGGCCACACGTTGCAGGTCCAGCTCCGGGTCGAGATAGGGTTGCTTGAGTTCGAAGTACTGCTGCAGATCTTTGGCCATATGCCCCAATTGTTGGGGCGACAGGCCCAGGCGGCTGACTGTCGGGCGCAGGGTTTGGGTCGGCTGCTCATGCACCAGGGAGGCGTACTCGTTGACGCGCCAGATCAACCCATCGCGCACGGTAATCGCCTCACTGGTGCGAAATGACACCAGGCCCTGGCCGCCGCGCAGCGTAATGCGGTACTGGATAAACGCGGTATCGCCGTCGGCGCGAATACGGTCGATGTGCTCAATCGCCTCGTCGGCGCCACGCGGCATGCTGGCTTGCAGGTACTCGCGCAACTCGGCCTGACCCACCACGCGGTTTTGGAAAAAGTCGTGGTACTGAATGTCGGGGTGGTAGTAGGACATCACGCCATCCAGGTCGCGATGGCGCCAGCACAGGTGATGGCGCAACACCAGATCGCCGGTGGCTTGGGTTTGTTCGTACTCTTCACTCAAGACGGGCTGCATGGAAGGCTCTGCGGCGGGAATGCCTGGGAGATTGCCGAATTTGCCGGCGGCATTCAATGGTCAATTGGAACTTCTGACTAATGGCCTTTTGCCTGGTTTTGAGTAAGAAATGATCCACGTCATATGATCGCTAAAGAACTGCCGAACGGCCCCTAAAAAGTCACCGCGCGCTTGCGAACGAATGCTATTTTGAAGGTCTTGATGCCACGACCAGTGAAGGTCATGGCCCCCTGCCGCGAGCTAAAGGAAGCGCTCAATGAACAAGGTGGGCAACATGAACAAAGTGACATTTCCCAACGCCTGCCAGCTGATGCGCTGGCATTTTCATCCGATGGGCTTCGAGGGGAGTATGGACGCCCCCGGCAGTATGGTTGCGCGCCTGTTCGACCGGGCCAGTGGCGAGACGTTGATCGCGATTGCCGGCATTCCTTGCGCCACGGTGATGAATGCGGCCGATGTGGAGCGCATCATCGAAGCGGTGGAGGATGAGCTGGAGTGTTTTGTGCCGCCGCTGTCGTTGCGGGCGTGAACCCGATTTAACAGGTAAATCTTAACCAATATGGGAGCGGGCTTGCCCGCGATGGCGGAGTGTCAGTTTGCAAAGTTGCCAACTGATCTACTGCTATCGCGGGCAAGCCCGCCCACACATTGGGTACTGTGTTTAGCTGCTAGCTGCGTCGGTCATCAAAAAACGCCTTGCGCCCATCAACCCGCTCCGAAGCCCTTGGCACGTTCACGCCCTGGCCTTCCGGCTTCTCCACATACCAATAGCAATGGCTCACCGCCCGGGTAATCCCGACATACGCCAGGCGCAGCACTTCGTCTTTCTGCGCGCTGTCGTAGGGCTCGCTGTCGCCGTCCTTGCCCAGGCCCGCCATGCGGTAAACCTGGTTTTTGTAAGGCGAGCTGGTGACGTGCTGGCAATCCCCGAGCAGGAATACCGCGTCTGCTTGCAGGCCCTTGGCACTGTGATAAGTCAGCTGTTTGAGTCGGCGATCCTGTGGCTGCAAGCTAGAATCCACATTAACTACAGATTGAATATGCTCCTGTATCAATAACTTATCGCTACTTTTTCGATAAAGCATCAGCACTGTATTAC
>NZ_VBVZ01000125.1 GCF_005863185.1 Pseudomonas edaphica | reverse complement strand
AGGTGATGCTATCGCAGGCAAGCCAGCTCCCACACAAGCCCGCACACACATTGGATTTGCATCACTTCCAGGGCGCAGGCTCACCAATCAACTGCCCCTGTACACCGAAAATCCCCATCTCGCGAATCACCTTCAATTCACCTTCGGTCTCCACGCGCTCGGCAATCAACGGCAAGTCGATGCTGTGGGCCGCGCGCTGGATCGCTTCGATAAACAGGCGTTTGTCGCTTTCCTGGCCGATGGCGCGGATGTAGCTGCCGTCGATCTTCAGGTACGCCAGGCCCAGGCGTGCCAGGTTGCCGATCATGCTGAAGCGCCCACCAAAACGCTGCAGACTGAGGGAGAAGCCCAACTCGCGCAGGCGCTGGGTCAACTGCTCCAGCAGAGCCTGCTCGGGTAATTGTTCTTCGCCAATCTCCAGGGTCAAGCGCGGGCCGAGGTTGCTGGGCTGGCGCAGCAACTCGACAATCCGGTTCAACGCCTGGGCATCCTGCAAGGTGGCCGCCGAGAGGTTCAGCGCCAGGCTGTGCGTATGGCTGGCCATCTGCTTGAGCACGTGTTCGAGCATCAGTCGGTCCAGGCGTGCAGTCCAGCCGAAACGCTCAAGCCACGGCAGGAAACGCCCGGCCGGGATGGTGTGGCCGTCGTCATCCTGCAAACGCGACAGCACTTTGTAGTGCAGCACCAATTGCGGGTCCTGGCTGGCGACAACCGGCTGGAAGTACAGCTCAAAACGCTGGTGGGTAAGGGCCTGGTCCAACAGCGTGTGCCAGGCATGGTGATCGTCACCGACACTGGCGGCGGCGCTGTGGTCCAGGCACACCCAACTGCTGTCGCCCTGCCCTTCGGCCTGGGCCAGAGCCTGGTCAGCCAGGGTCAGCAATGCCTGGGGCGAATCACCGTGGTTGAATGGCGCAAGGCCAATGTAGGCCACCGGCGTGACGTCACTGGCACTGGTGGCCTGCAGGCTGAGCAGGGTGCTTTCAAGGTTTTGTGCCAATTGCAGCGCTTCTTCACGCACCAGCCCGGGCGCCAGCACCGCGAACTCACCACCACGAATACGGGTGACGAGGTTGTGGGTTTCCGGGTAAGGCTCACACTGGCGCAACAATTGTTCGCCAACCGCTTGCAGCAACTGGTCGGTGCGCTGGCCACCCAGGCGTTGGTTAAGGCCGGCCAGGTCCTTGACTCGTAGCAGCAGCAGGTAACCGGAATTGGTGTCTTCCGGGTTACTGACGCGGGCGTTGAGCTGCATCTCGAAATAACGCCGGTTGGCGAGGCCGGTCAGGTTGTCTTGATAGGATTCAATGCGCAATTTTTCACTGCGCTCGGCCTGCTCCTGGAACAGCGCCTTGAGTTTCTCGACCATCTGGTTCATGGCCTGCACTACGCGCCGCAGTTCCGGCGTGCGGGGCAGATCCGGCAGGCTGAGAAACTCGCGGCGGGCGATGGCGTGGGACTGTTTGACCATGTAGTCCAGCGGCTTCAACTGCCGACGCAGCAGCAATGCACCGAGCACCGCACTCACCGCGCCGCACAGCAGCAACCAGCCCAGGCTGCCCAGGGCGCTTTGCCAGAGCTTGGCCAGGGCGAACATCGGGTGGCTGACCACCTCCACGCGCGCCGCCTGCTCCCAGCCGCGGTTGACCAGTGCATCGCCGCCGGCCGGTTCAAGGCCGATCAGCTTGACGAACCAGTTGGGCACGCCGTTGTTGTCCGGGATGCCGCTGCGTTCGACGATGGTTTTGTCGGTGGCTAGATCCACCACGCGGATGCTGGCGTAATAGCCACTGTCGAAAATCGAGCTGACCAGCAACTCCACCATCGCCGGGTCGTCGATATTGGGCGTCAGCGACAATGCCAGCGCAGTAGCCGCGTCCTGTGCATGGGAGCGCAATTGGTTGACGTATTGGGTGCGCGAGCTTTCCAGGCTGACCATGAAGCTGCCGCTGAAGGCGACCACCAGGAACAGACAGATTGCGATCAATAGTTGTTTGAACAGTGACATCCGATCAGTTACTCCTAGTTGGCAGGCTCGGCCGGGAAGCCTTCCGCACGCATTTTTTTCAACACATCCTGCCAACGCGACAAGCGTTTGGTATCACCGACTTTCTTGTTGCCCTTGGCGCCGGGCAGGTACAAGCCCTCGGCGTTGAATGAGTACACCGGCACCAGGTCGGTACGGCGGGTGGCCGGCAGGATCTCATCCATCAGGCTGTCGAGCACCAGCGGGATGGCATCGGGCGTCGGGTAATACGTCAGCACCATGTGCGCGCGATTCTGACGCAAAGCCTTAACGTAAGTAATGCGCAATTTGTCGCTGGAGACGCCCAGGTGGCGCAGGCTGAAATACTTGGCGATTGCGTAGTCCTCGCAATCTCCTGCACCCTTCCACAGCGCTTCGATGGGGGTCTCCCAATAGTCGACCACGTGCCAGAGGTCGATGTCTTCTACGTAGCTCATTTGCTTGTTGAAGAACAGGTTGACGACCTTGAGCTGCTCCTGTTCATCGACCTTCTTTTCAGTCGCCAACAGGCGCTGCCAGGCGTCGATGCGCTGTTGGCCCTCGCCGAGCGGCCCGTACAGAGCCGTGGCTTTGCGGCTGATCTGCGAGAAATCCCAATCGGCATGCAGCCCGCCGGGCATCAGGCCAGCGAGCAAAGTCGCTGAAAGTAGCCAGCCGACTATTCGAGAGGGAATAAAACTTACCGCCAAGGCGTTCAGTCCGTGAAGGGAGACGGAATTTCAGGGATGGTGAAGCTTCGATCAACAAAAAACAATGGCACAGTGCAATCATTCATGAGGGGTTCGAGTTTATAAACACCGCTTGTGGGACTCACAAAGTTCCGCCTGTAAGCCCTTACAAACTGAAACTTTGGCTGTTTGACAAGCGCGCGACCCATCTCTAGTGTGCTTTGGATCCAATTAAACACACTCCATTCAAGAAGGGAGGATAGCGTAACCGTGACGCAGAAGCCGAACCCATTAAGCAGCATCAAAATCAGCGGGCCTATTCCCGCCCATCTTGCACGCGCCGTTATTGAAGAAACGTTGCGCAATGCCATTCTCGACGGCAGGTTGCCCTGTGGTACCGCGATGCGCCAGCAAGAATTGGCCAGCCTGTTCGGCGTCAGCCGCATGCCCGTGCGCGAAGCCTTGCGCCAGCTGGAAGCCCAGTCCTTGCTCCATGTGGTAACCCACAAAGGTGCTGTGGTTGCGCCGTTGATCCAAGACAATTCGGCCGAGACCTATGCCCTGCGCATGTTGCTGGAATCCGAAGCGCTGCGCCTGTCAATTCCGTTGCTCACCGACGCAGACATTGCCGAGGCTGAAGCCTGCATCAATGCGTTGGAACAAGAGCGTGACTATGCCGAGATTGGCCGGCTCAATCGTCTGTTCCACATGGCGTTGTATGGCAAGGCGCCCAACCAGCGGTTGCTCAATCTGGTTGCGCACGGCTTGAATGAGGAGGAACGCTTTCTGCGCTTCAACCTCGAAGCGATGGGCCTGGGCGAGACATCCCAGGAAGATCACCGTGAATTGCTGAACCTGGTGGTGCACAAGAAAGTCGACGAAAGCATCCTGACGCTACGCAATCACCTGATGCGCGGCATGGAAGTGATCAATACCTACCTCGATAGCCTTGAGGGCACCGCAAAAAAAACTTCACAGTAAGGGTTTACACCGCCCTTTCTTGCCACGTTAACGCTATGGGGTATCTATCCTCTCAGGAAGTGCCCCACGTTTATGCGCCACGTTGAGATTAACATTCAAATAAGCCCACGCTTGTTAAAGAAACTTCTCACACACTTGCACACTACTTGATCACGACTAGTTCCTTCCCGCAAAAACATTTAATACTTTCATCAGTTTATCCAAACGTTTAATCGGATTATTATCTTTCACCCATAAAAGAACACTTCATTCGGCAGTGCCAACCTATGTCAGGTTAGCGCTGTACGCGTGGCTTGCCTAAACGCAGGCCATCCGCTTTTCATTACAAAACCCCATTACTGTTTCCAGAGCAGTCGCAACAACTTATAGGCGTCAACCATGCATCAACATTTGCTTGAACAAAAAAAACTACAGCTATGCAGCCATCCGTTATTTGCAGAAATAACTTCACTTAACAAGTTACAAATTTTTATGGAGCAGCATGTATTTGCTGTTTGGGACTTCATGAGCTTGGCTAAACGCCTGCAGCAGGATCTGACATGCATGCAATTGCCGTGGCTGCCACCCGTTGACCCGCAGAGCGCACGGCTGATCAATGAAATAGTGCTTGGCGAAGAGTCAGACGAACATCCAACGCGTGGCCACTGCAGCCACTTCGAGCTATATCTGGAGGCGATGACCGAGACCGGCGCAGATACCTCAGCCATCCAACGCTTCATTGAACTGCAGCGCCAAGGCGTCCAGGCAGATGCTGCGATGCAAAGGGTCAATGTACGCCCTGGCGTAACGCGCTTCGTCAGCAGCACCTTGCAGATCGCGCTGAACGCGCCCGCCCACTGTGTGGCAGCGACGTTCCTGCACGGCCGCGAGAGCGTCATCCCATCGATGTTCGAACGTATTCTGCAGGGCGACGCCTTCATGGCGCGTCAGGCACCGTTGTTCTGTCACTACCTCAGCCGTCACATCGAACTGGACACCGAGGATCATGGCCCAGGCGCAGAGCAGTTACTCCAGCGCTTGATCGGTGCCGACCCCAAGCGCCAACGCGAAGCGGATGAAACCGCCATCAGCGCCATAGAAAACCGCCTCGGTTTCTGGGACGACGTACATGCCTCCCTACACGAGGTGCGACCATGAACACCGCAGACTACCGCTCGTTTGCCGAAGATTGGGAACGTCGCGCCACCATCCGCACGCGCCCCCGGCGCCTGCTGGAAAACGACGATCGCTTGATCTTTCCGCTCTGCCGCCAACCCTTGGTGCTAAACGCAACTTTTGTCGAGCATTGCCCGCAGTGGCGCGACTTCGTGTTGACGCAAAGTTTCTACAAATTCATTAATGACGTGGTGATCTTCGAAACCGAGATCGTCGACAAGACCGCCCGCAGCATTGCCAAGAATCGCTTCGCACCGCCCTTCCCCCTTGCCTGTCGCATTGATGCGATGACGGTCGTGGTCGATGAGGATTACCACGCGCTGGTCGCGTTGGACTTCCTGCAACAGACCATTGAACTGACCGGCATACAACCGCTCGAGCTGCCCACGCAAATCGAACTGAGCCGGGCCTTGCCGGCCGCCCAGGCGCTTGCCCCGCAACACCTGCACGACGCTGTAGCGTTGATTGGCGTGGCCATCGCCGAGAACACCGTCACCCACGATGTAGCGGCGTTTGCCAAGGACGATAGCGTCAAACCTTCGATTCGCGGCTTGATGGCCGACCACTTGTTTGACGAGGGGCGTCACGCCCAGTTCTGGACGCAGCTGGTGCGTCTCTACTGGCAGGCGGCTAGCCCGGCAGACCGCGACAGCATCGCCGCAGTCCTGCCGACCTTCTTGACCCACTACCTGACCAACACGCTGCACAAAGGCTTCGACCTTCAGCTTGTCGAGCACCTGGACGTAGGCACCGACATCCGCCAGGCACTACGCGACGAAGTCACGGCCCTGCACTTTCCCATCACCCGCCAGCACCCGCTGCTCGGCAATATCATGGGGTTCCTGCATAACAGCGGCGTGCTGCACACGCCAAGCGTCGCCCGCGCGTTGAGCGACTACCTGCCCGAGTCGGGGAGGCAGACATGCGACGTCTGAGTATCGGATGGGCCGGCACCAGCCACGCCCTGATTGCGCTGAAGCAAGTGCTCGAAGAATACGGACACGCCAGCGTGACACAAGCCTTCGACCTGTTTATCGAGGACGGCACTCAAGCGCCGCTCGCATACTGTGCCGCAACCCGATGGTTAAGCCTGCGGTTGGGTATCGGCCCGGTGTACGAAGGCGGCCTGCCCTCACTGCAGTTACGCTGCTATGACCGTGACCAACGCGTGCTGGCGGTACATAACGTTGCCGAGGAGCCCAGCGGCAACGGCCAGCGATTGCGCCGGCAGGCGACAAGCTCACTCGTGGAGTGGGCCACCTCGCTGGTCAGCGGCTTCTCGAGGGACGCGGGCTTTTTTGCCGCCAGCAGCACCATTAACCTCTGGCCTGAACAAAGCTTGCACGGACTGGACGCCCTTGCGTTTATGCACCGGTTCAATCGCACCGACCAGCCAGCATTGTTGCTGGCTGCCCAGGTGCCGATGATCGAGCGATTGCAGGCCGGTCTGCACGCCTTCGCCGAGCGCCCGGCGCTGAACATCGCGGGTAGCGTGCTGACCTACCGCCAATTGCAGCTTCGCGCCTTGTCGATCCAGCAACGCCTGCACCCTCTACTGGAAGGCGTTGAGACGCCGGTGGTTGGCGTGTGCCTGGAAAAGTCCGTCGAGTTGTATGCCAGTATTCTCGCAGTACTCGGTTGCGGCGCGGTGTATCTGCCACTGGCTCCGGATCATCCGCCGCAACGCCAGCAGGCCATGCTGGAACACAGCGGCGCCAAGGTATTGCTGGATGACGGCCGACACCCTTTGCGCGAGCAGTTCACGACACTGAGTGTCGGCAATATTGACTCCAACCACGCCGACATCACGCAGCCATTGATACAACGCCGCCCCGACATCGACGCTCCGTGCATGGTGCTGTTCACCTCGGGCACCACCGGCCAGCCCAAAGGCGTACTACTGAGCCAGGGCAATCTTGCGCATTTCACCAGTTGGACCGGCGCCAGCCTGGCGTTGGATGAACACAGCCGTGTCCTGCAGTTTTCGCCACTGAGTTTCGACTCATCACTGATCGATATCTTCCCGGCCCTGATCGCCGGTGCCGAGTTGATCGTCCCAAGCGAAGAGCAGCGGCGCGACCCTCAGCAACTGGTCGAGTTGATTCGCCAACAGCGCATCAGCCATGGTTTTTTGCCGCCGGCGCTACTGAGCATCCTGCCGTTGGAACAGCCCCTGGGCCTGACCCATCTGTTGACCGGCGGCGATGCCTGCGAGCCCTATGTGATCGAACGCCTGGCGGGCCAGTGCCAGTTGCACAACCTCTACGGCCCTACCGAGACCACGGTGCTGGTCAGCCACCGGACGTTGCGCCCCGGTGACAGCAATCGCAATGTGGGGCGCCCCATTGCCAACAGCCAGGTGCTGATCCTCGATGACGCGCTGCAACCGGTGGATGAGCAGGTCATGGGCGACCTTTACATCACAGGCCCTGGCGTAGGGCTGGGGTATGTGACCACGCCGCCGCCCGAGGGCAACCCGTTCGTTGAGCTTACGTTGCCGGGCGGCCAAGCGCTGAGGGCCTACCGCAGCGGTGACCGGGCCAAATGGACGGCGGACGGTATAGAGCTGGGCGGACGACGGGACGATCAGGTGAAGATCCGGGGCTTTCGCGTCGAACCCCAGGAGATCGAACAGTGCCTGCGCAGCAGTCGGCTATTTCGC
This sequence comes from Pseudomonas edaphica, assembly GCF_005863185.1. GTDB lineage: Bacteria > Pseudomonadota > Gammaproteobacteria > Pseudomonadales > Pseudomonadaceae > Aquipseudomonas > Aquipseudomonas edaphica. The sequence continues at coordinate 5,522 of NZ_VBVZ01000125.1, read as the reverse complement.
CAAGTGGCGGTGGTGATCGACCGTGACCGACGGGTTTTAGCTTTTGCCGCCCAGCCCGAGGCCGACGCAACGGTGACGGATCTGAAGCAGCATGCAGAGCAGTGGTTGCCGGCTTACATGCAACCCGAGCGCTGGACAGAGCTGCCGGGCATGCCCTGCACCGGCAATGGCAAAATTGACCGCCAGGCGTTGCTGACGGTGCTCGGGCACGCGACGCCACGCACCGCCCGCGCCTCGGCGCAAACGCCGCTGCAAACGCAACTGGTGACCCTGTGGAGCGAGTTGTTGGGCGTGCCTGGCGTTGATCTTTGCATTGATGAGAGTTTTTTCAATCTGGGCGGCCATTCCATCTTGCTGTCGACCTTGCTGCTGCGATTGCGCGAACAGTTTGGCCGCAGCCTTTCTTTGAACCGTTTTTTTGAAGCACCGACGATTCGTTCGCTTGCCTTGCTGATGGAAGACGCCGCACCGTCTTACACACCGTCATGCCAGATGGAAAAGGACGCATGCCAGGCGCTGAATGTAGAAATCCTGCCAGAGCGGTCCGCTGGGGATCCGCGCAAGGTGATCGTCACGGGTGCAAACAGCTTCGTGGGTGTGCATCTGGTCGAAGCGTTGTTGGCGGGTGGAGCACGGGAGGTGGCATGCCTGGTGCGTAAACGCCCGGGGCACTCGGCGCCAGCGCGGTTTGCACAGGCACTGCGCGAGTACCACCTGGAGCATCTGGACCTGAGCCGTGTGCAGGTTTATGCCGCTGACATGAGCCAGCCTCGTCTGGGCCTGGCCTGCGATGTCTATGACCACCTCGCCCGAAACCATGGTGTGTTGGTGCACAACGCAGCCAGGGTCAACCATGTGCTGGACTATGCCTCACTTGCCCGGGATAACGTCGAACCCGTGCTTGAGTGCCTGCGCCTGTGCGAAACCCACAGCAAGAAAGTCTTCAACTTCATCTCGACGCTGTCAGCCTGCAGCAGCATCGACGCTCAGGGTCACATCCTCGAAGCACCGGCCGTGGCCACGTTGCCGCTCTACCTCAAGAATGGCTACAACCTTTCCAAGTGGGTTGCCGAGCGGCTGCTGGGGCGTGCGGTCGAACAAGGTGCCTGGGTGAATATTCATCGACCGGGGAATATTGCGTTCAACAGCCACAACGGTGTTTGCCAGCCGCAAAACAACCGCCTGATGCTGATGCTCAAGGGGTCGCTGCAGTTGGGCCTCGCGCCCAGCCTGGAAGTGAATTTTGACTTGATGCCGGTGGACTTTCTCGCACGTTTCGTCGCGTTTCACTGCGGTCAATTCGCGGCACGGCGAAACGTCTTCAACCTGCATAACCCGCAGCCTTTGAGCTGGGACCATTACCTGGATGCGTTCAGCCAGGCCGGCCATCTTTTCGAACGGGTGAGCATCGCGCAGTGGCAAAAGATGCTGCCAACGGTGGGGCCTGATAACGCGCTGTTTGGCGTACTGGGTTTTTACCTGGATGACCTCGCGGAAGATATCAGTGACGTCTCGATGATTTGTCACGACAACGCACGCCAGGGTGTGGCAGCGATGGGCGAACAGTACCCGCGAAAGGACCCTGCGCTGTTGCGCAAAGGCTGCGACCACCTCAAGGCTATTGGCTTTCTTTGACAGGACTCCTTATGGAACCGCTGCAACCCGATACATTGATCCGTAACCCGAATGGCGCGCCGCTGATAGCGTGTGTTGACGTCGCGTGCGATGCCGCAAGCCTGTGGAGTGTGGTGGGAAATTTTGCAGGCTTTGATGCCTTCATTCCTGCCCTGTCGCACATCGAAATGACGGGAACCGGCGTAGGCGCATTACGCACCAAATTTTTCCATGATGGGCATCGCGTCGTTGAGCAACTCAACAGCCGTGACGACGAAGCGATGTGCATGACGTGGACCACCCTCTACAACACCTTGGGGGTCGCGCGGCTATGGGCCGCCATGCGTGTGGAAGCACTTGGCGCCAAACACGCCAGGGCGACCTGGACGCTGATTGGCGAACCGGTTGATACACCGCAGGCGGCGTTTGAACAGTTTGCGCAGGCTTTTGCCGACAGCGCCTTGGAGAATGTGCGCCGGATGTTCGACTGATCAGCAGGAGCGAGAGGCCTCGCTCCTGCCAAGCCGGGTCAGATCTTGAAGCTGTCGACCAGTTGCTTCAATCGACTGGCCTGCTGCGACAACGCATCGCAGTCCTTGAGCGTTTCGTTGAGGTTGACGACACCTTGCTGGTTCAACAGATTGATCTGGTTGATATCAACGTTGAGGGTTTCAACCACTGCGGTCTGCTCTTCGGTAGCCGCCGCAACCGATTGGTTCATGCCATCGATCTCGACGATTCGCTGCGTCACGCTGACCAGGCGCTCACCCGCCTGGTTGGCCACTTCAACGCTTTCTTCGCTGGAGACCTGGCTGGCGTTCATGGTGGTCACGGCTTCACGCGAGCCCACTTGCAGCGAAGTGATCATCTTGTGGATCTCTTCGGCCGATTCCTGGGTACGGTGCGCCAGGTTGCGCACTTCATCGGCAACCACGGCAAATCCGCGCCCGGCTTCACCGGCACGCGCAGCCTCGATCGCCGCGTTGAGCGCCAGCAAGTTGGTTTGCTGAGAGATGCCTTTGATCACATCCAGGATGTGCCCAATGTTATCGGTGCTGGCGTTGAGGGTTTCGATCTGCGTACAGGACAAGCTGATCTTTTGCGACAGTTCCGACATGGCCAGGATGGTTTGCTCCACGACCTTGCGCCCGTCATCTGCTTGCTCGCTGGCACCGCTGGCATGTTGCGATGCGTCGGCTGCGTTGCGGGCGATTTCCTGGGTGGCGGCGCCCAGCTCGTTGATGGCGGCTGCCACGCTGTTGGTGCGCGCGCTTTGCTCGTCCGAGCCGATGATCGAAGCGTTGGAGGATGCCATGACGCGCTGTGACAGGTCGTGCACCTGACGCGTAGCCGAAGACACTTCGGAAATCGAGGCATGGATGCGCTCGACGAATTGGTTGAACGCACTGCCCACTTCGCCGAACTCATCTTTGCTGGTCACGTCCAGGCGGCGGGTCAAATCGCCTTCGCCCTGGGCGATGTCCTGCATGGCCACGCCCATAGTGGTCAGCGGGCGCAACAGCACTTGAATCAGCAGGCTGAGCAGTACAGCGATCGCCACCACGGCGATCAACATGGCGATCAGTGCCGATGTACGGAATTTACTGAGTGGTGCGTAGGCTTTGTCTTTGTCGATCGACAGGCCGATGTACCAATCCGCGCCCGGCAAACCGCTGATCGGGGTAAATGACAGAATACGGTCCTGGCCGTTGAGCACAACGTCCTGGCTGACCTTCTCGATACGCAGGCTGGTGCCCGGGTAGATGTCCTTGAGGTTCTTCATCACCTGGTCCTGGTCAGGACTGACGATGACCTGGCCATCGGCGCTGACCAGGAACGCATGGCCAATACCCCCGAAGTCCACCGAATTGATGATCTTCACCAGGGTTTGCAGACTCAGGTCACCGCCGACTACGCCGAGCAGCTCGCCGTTCTTTTTGACCGGCAGGGCGATGGTCACGATTTGCCCGCCAACCGCCGCCATATAAGGCGGAGTGAGCATGGTTTTATCGGCCGCGACCGCCTGCTTGTACCAAGGGCGCTGACGAGGGTCGTAATCGTCGGGCATCTTGGCGTCAGGGCGCTGCGTAAATACGCCGTTGGTTTGGCCTACATAGGTGAACTGGAAGTTCGAGGTGAGCGCGGGCTGGTCGACCAGCCCTGGCAGGTCAGCACCGCTGCCCTGGTGAGCAACGTTTTGCGCCAGGCTTTCGAGGACCAGGATGCGGCCACTGAGCCAGTTCTGCACGCTGCTGGCCGTGAGTTCGCCCGATTGTTGAATGGACGACTCAAGGTTTTGTTTGATGGTGCTGCGCTGCAGGTAATCGTTGTAGAGGGTAAATAGCGCGAAGGCCAGAACCACGACGCCTGACGCGGCCAGTAGAATTTTATGACTGAACTTGAGATTCATTTCATCGACTTCTTTTGCCAAAGGGGGGTGAGCGTGCCGAGTGGAACATTCCATGTAACGGGATAGGCGGACTCTTCGGCCGCTCTATTTCGGTGCACGCATGGCTCGTCAGGCTTTCGGCCACTTCAGGAGAAATCTTAGAGATTTGTGAGAAGCATCCTGATTTTAAGTAGGAAACCGACCAGCGGTAGACGCTCAGAGTTCGGCGCTGCAAATTTTTTCTGCCCCCGCAACAATGCGACTAATTGTCATTTGTGACGCTTGGCCAGGCCTGTGTGAATGCCCTCTACTGACTACATTGCGTGCGAAAGGGTTGTACACACGCTTTGCAGCACCCACCACAACTGGCTCAACACTTGTCTGCGCAGTCGCTTGGGCAAGGGCGGCGATTCCTGGGGCGCATGCGGCACTGGAGCTTAGGCCGACGACGGGCACTGAAGGTGTTGTCGAGTGTGGTGTTGGTGGGGTCCGCGGCGTGGATAAGCCGGGACATGACCGGCTGGCAGCGCTGGACCTCCGATTTCGCAACCGCCACCGGCGAGCGGCGCAGCGTGCAATTACCGGACGGCACACGCCTGCAACTCAACTCCGACAGTACGGTGAACCTCACCTTCAATCCGCAACAGCGCCTGATCACATTGGTGCGCGGGGAAATCCTGGTGACCTGCGGTTCGCCATCGTCAGCACCTTTGCTGGTACACACACTCGCCACGGCTTGCTCGAAGGCATTGATGGGCGTTTTACCGTGCGCCAAGACAGCAAGGCGTGGTCAGCGGCAATGTGGCCATCCATTCACCGCAGACGGCCGATGGGCTGATTGTGACGCGAGACATGCGCCTGGCTGACTTGGTGTCGGAAGTGGAGCGCTCCCGTCAGGGTTACCTGGGCTGTGCGGCGGATATCGGCGACTTGCGGCTATCAGGGGTTTTCCGCTTGGACGACACCGACAAGTTGCTGACGATCGTTGCGCAAACACTGCCAGTTCAAGTGCGCTATCGCACACGTTGGTGGGTGAGCCTGGAACGCCTGGCCTGACTTTTTCAGTTTTTGTTGGCGGCTTTTTTCCGTGAGTACGGCTTAGACAGTAAGCCTCTTTATCTGCCTTGACCGGCCTCTACGGACCTTGATCATGACTGTGCGCTTTCTCAACGACTCACCAGACTCCTCCTACCATACGTTGTTTGACGCTTCAGGAGGATACGACTTGGGCAAAGTGGGCTTGAAGGGTGTGGATGTAAGGCTCAATGCCAACAACCTGACCAATGAGAGTTATGTGGCGTCCTGTGCCAGCCTGAACTTTTGCTATCTGGGTGAAGAGCGTAATGTCAGTGCGACGGTCAGCTATCAGTTCTGATCCGTTAAAGCTTCTAACAAGCCGGCGCCTGATTCCTGGTGCCGGCTTTTTTGTGGGTGTCGTCAGGTTGCCTTTGTCCGGCCCAGACGTATATGTGGGCGATCTGCAGCCGGGGCATTATCATCCCCCCTAAACGACAAAACC
>NZ_VBVZ01000124.1 GCF_005863185.1 Pseudomonas edaphica | reverse complement strand
CGGTCTTACAGTCACCTCATTAGTGACTGATCTACCGCTATCGCAGGCAAGCCAGCTCCCACAGTTGGTTTTGTGTTGTGACGGTTAGCGGTGCAGGACGTATTGGCCAGTGAAGGCTACAGCCCGCTCCTCACTGCCCTCATTCACAATCCACGTCTCCAACGCCAACCGCGCCCGGCCATAGCGTTTGTATGTCGCCACAAAGCGCTTCCACACCTTGTCTTCCGGCGCCGCGCAAATAGCGATCGCATCCTGAGTCACTGGCAGTGGATAACTGATCTGCCCTTCCTGAATCACGATATGCCCGTCTTCGACACCTTCTTCGCGCAGTTTCAGGTGCAGCCAACCCCAACCCGCCAATACGGCGCCGCAATAGAGGCTGCCGCCAAACATGGTGCTCTTGTGGTTGATATTGGCCTGTAAGGGCAGGTGCAGCTGCAATTGGCTGTGTTGCCAGCCGAGCACCTTGAGGCCCATTTCCCGGGTGAGGGGGATGTCGTGGTGAAGGATCGATTCCAGGTAGCGGCTGTCGCGGTTCATGGCGGTCTCTTGGCGGGTCATTCGTCGTCGGCGCTGTGGCTGGCGCTGTCGGCGAAGTTCAGGCCGTGCTTGCGCAGTTTGTCGTGCAGGGTTTTGCGCGGGATGCCCAGGGCTTCGGCGAGGCTGCGCACCGAGCTGTGGGGGCGGGTCAGCTCGGCGGCGATCAGGCTTTTTTCGAACTGCTCGACCTGATCGCTCAAGCCGCCAGAGGTTGACGTCAGCACGCCCGTGGCGGGGTTGTCCGCCGTGGCGTCCAGTGCCAGTTCCAGCCCGAGGGCAAAGCGCTCGGCTGCATTTTGCAGTTCGCGCACATTGCCCGGCCAGCTGTGGCGCAACAGCAGGGCACGTTGGCCCGGTTGCAGCTCGTGCAACGGCAGGCCGTGGCGACTGCTGGCTTCGTCGGCAAAATGCTGGAACAACATCAGTGCGTCTTCACCGCGCTCGCGCAGTGGCGGAATGCGCAGCGGCGCGACGTTGAGACGGTAGTACAAGTCGGCCCTGAAGCGTCCCTGGTCGGCGGACTGGCGCAGGTCTTCCTTGGTGGCGGCGATGATGCGGATATCCAGCGGGATCAGCTGATTGCCACCCAGACGCTCGACCACTCGCTCCTGCAACAAACGCAGCAATTTGACCTGCACATCCAGGCTCATGCTTTCGATTTCATCGAGGAACAGCGTGCCGCCATTGGCGAACTCGAACTTGCCGATGCGGCGTTTCTGCGCGCCGGTAAAGGCGCCCGGCTCATGGCCGAACAGTTCGCTTTCGACCACCGATTCCGCCAGGGCACCGGCGTTTATCGCCACAAAAGGCCCACTGCGGCGGCTCGACAGGTCATGCAGGGCGCGGGCCACCACTTCTTTGCCGGCGCCGGTTTCGCCGAGGATCAACACATCGGCGCGGGTTGCCGCCAGGGCGCCGATCTGCTCGCGCAAGCGCAGCATCTGCGGCGAATGCCCGACCAGGCGCGTGCTCAGTTGCTGGCGATCACTGAGGGCCAGGCGCAGGCTGCGGTTATCCAACACCAGGCGGCGCAAAGCCAACGCGCGGCGCACACTGTCGAGCAGGGCATCACTGGCGAACGGTTTTTCGAGGAAGTCATAGGCCCCGGCGCGCATGGCCTGCACCGCCAGCGGCACATCGCCGTGGCCGGTTATTAGCAGCACCGGCAGGTCCGGGTCCTGGCCGTGCAGTTCAGCCAGTAGCTCCAGGCCGTCCATGCCGGGCATGCGGATATCGCTGACCACCACGCCCGGCCAATCGCGGGACAGGCGCGCCGTGAGGCCCGTGGCTTCGCCCAGAGTCAGGACTTTCAGCCCGGCCAGGTCCAGGGTCTGGCACAGAGCCTGACGCAAGTGTGGATCGTCGTCGATCAACACCACCTGGATCTGGTTATCGATACTCATACACTGCGGTCCTCGGACGGTTGCAGACTCACGCCCGGCGAGCCGGCACGCAATTTCAGGGTTAACAGTGCGCCGCCTTCCTTGTGGTTGGCGAACAACAATTCGCCGCCAAAGGCACGCATCAAGGTGTCACAGATCGCCAGGCCCAACCCCAAACCCTGGGTGCGGGTCTTGGTGGTGTAGAACGGCTCGCTGGCGCGGCCCAGGGCTTCCATGCAAAAACCTGGGCCGTTGTCGCGAATGTACAGGTTGACGCCCTGTTCGGTGGTTTGGGCACTCAGCCACAGCTTGCGCGGCGGGCCTTTTTCGGTGAGGGCATCGAGGGCGTTGGCCAGCAGGTTGCCGAGCACCTGGCGCAGGCGGGTTTCGCCGGCTTGCACCCACAAGGTCGCCTCGGGCAAGTCGCGGATCAACTCGACTTCCATCGAGCGCCGCCGTTTGGCCAGCAACGCCAGGGCATCGTCGAGTGCCGGTTGCAGGGCCACGCTTTCCGGGGCGTGGCGGTCGCGGCGGGCGAAGGCGCGCAAGTGCGCGATGATCGAGGCCATGCGCCCGGTCAGTTCGCTGATCAGCTTGAGGTTGCCGCGGGCGTCGTTGGTACGTTCGTGGTCGAGCAGGATCTCGGCGTTTTCCGCGTAGCTACGGATCGCCGCCAGCGGCTGGTTGAGTTCGTGGCTGATACTCGCCGACATGGTGCCCAGCGCCGACAGCTTGCCGGCCTGCACCAGGTCATCCTGGGCGCGCACCAGTTCCTGCTGGGCGTGCTCACGCTCCAGCACCTCCTGTTTGAGGCGGCGGTTAAGGCCTTCGAGGTCGCTGGTGCGCTCGATCACACGCGCTTCCAGTTCGCGGCGGGCCTTGGCTTCGAAGGCGATGCGCTCCAGGTAGTGGCGACGGCGCTGCATCATCAAACCCAGCAGCAACATCAGCACCAACAGCGTCGCGCCGCCAACGGCCACTACGGTGCGCACCGGGCGATTGATCAGCGAGCGCGGTGCAAGAATTTCCACGGTCCAGCCGGTCTCGGCGATGGCCGTGGATTGGCGCAGCCATGCCGTGGTGCTCAACGCCAGCGGTTGCGGGTCGCGGGTCGGGTAGGGCTGGATGGCGATGATTGCCTGGCGCTCTTGCGCCGTGAGCGGCCGGGTCGCCCGGAAGCGCCATTGCGGGCGTGAGGTGAGGATGACCACGCCGTTGTGGTCGGTCACCAGCAGTTGCTCGGGGGTTTTGCCCCATAGGCTTTCGGTGTGGTCCAGGTCAACCTTGACCACCAGCACGCCAATTATTTTGGCGCCATCGCGTACAGCGGCGGCGAAGAAGTAGCCGCGTTTGGCCGAGGTGGTGCCCAGGCCGAAAAACCGTCCCAGGCGCCCGGCCATGGCTTCGCTGAAATAGGGCCGGAACGAGAAGTTACGGTCGACAAAACTGTCCTGCTTGTCCCAGTTGGAGGCGGCGAGGGTCTTGCCGGTGGTGTCCATCAGGTACATCACTTCCACCCCGGCCTGGGCGGCAACGTCCTTGAGCAGCAGGTTGGCGTTGGTCAGGTTGGCGCTGACCTGAGGCGCATCCAGCGCGGTGCGCAGGGCCGGCAAGTCACCGAGGATCTGCGGCAGCACTTCATAGCGGTGCAGGGTGCCGAGGAGGTTGGCGACGTACAGGTCGAGGGTCTGACGGTTTTGCCCGGCGAGTTCGCTGCGGTAATAGCGCTCGGCCAGATGCTCCAGCGGCCACAGCAGCGGTGCCAGGCACAACGCCAATAAGGCGAGGCTGCGCCAGCGAGGTCTACGCGGGAGGGGTGGAGTCATGGGAGTCATGCGCCTGTGGGAACAGGCGCATTATGCCTAGGGCCGGCGTGCAAGGCACTCGCCGGTCATGCAAACAGATCGGCGTCTGCCAATGCCTTGCCGTTCTGATCCTTGGCGGACAAGGTCGGTGCGCCCTCAAACTGCCAGTCAGTCTTGAATTCCGGGTCGTCCCAGCGAATACAACGCTCTGCCGAAGGCGTGTAGTAATCGGTGGTTTTGTAGAGGAACTCGGCAGAGTCGCTGAGCACCACAAAACCATGGGGTCGAGGATCAATACTTCGGGCAACTCCGTAGCGATCACACTCATCGGTTGCACTCGCCGGGTGAACAGGTCGTGTGATCAAAACCTTATGCGATCAGGTCTTTTGGGTCGGTATTGCCCAGGCGCTCGCCTTGATAGCTGCCGTCCTGGACCCTGCGGCACCAGTCCAGGTTATCGAGGTACCACTGCACGGTTTTGCGCAGGCCGGTTTCAAAGGTTTCTTCCGGAACCCAGCCCAGCTCGTTTTCGATCTTGCTCGCGTCGATCGCGTAGCGCTGGTCGTGGCCTGGGCGGTCTTTGACGAAGGTGATCAGGTCGGTGAACTTCTCCACACCGGCCGGGCGTTGTGGCGCCAGTTCTTCGAGCAGGCCGCAGATGCCGCGTACCACGTCGATGTTCTTTTGCTCGTTGTGACCGCCGATGTTGTAGGTCTCGCCGACCACACCTTCGGTGACCACTTTCAACAAGGCGCGGGCGTGGTCTTCGACGAACAGCCAGTCGCGGACCTGCAGGCCGTCGCCGTAGACCGGCAGTGGCTTGCCGGCGAGGGCGTTGAGGATGACCAGCGGGATCAGTTTCTCGGGGAAGTGGAACGGCCCGTAGTTGTTTGAGCAGTTGGTCAGCAGCACCGGCAAGCCATAGGTGCGCTGCCAGGCGCGGACCAGGTGGTCGGAGGCGGCTTTACTGGCCGAATACGGCGAGCTGGGTGCGTAAGGCGTGGTTTCGGTGAACAAGTCATCCACGCCGTGGAGGTCGCCGTACACTTCGTCGGTGGAAATATGGTGGAAACGGAACGCGCTCTTGGCCGGTTCTTCCAGGGTCTGCCAATAGGCGCGGGTGGCTTCCAGCAGGCTGTAGGTGCCGACGATGTTGGTCTGGATAAAGTCCGAGGGGCCATCAATGGAACGGTCGACGTGCGACTCGGCGGCCAAGTGCATGATGGCCTGCGGCTCAAAGCGCGCCAGCACGGCGCTGACGGCGGCCTGGTCGATGATGTCGGCCTGCACGAACTCATAGCGGCTGTTGGCGGCGATGCTGGTGAGTGACTCCAGGTTGCCGGCGTAGGTGAGTTTGTCCAGGTTGAGCACTTCGTGCTCGGTGTGTTGAATCAAGTGACGAACCAGGGCAGAACCGATGAAGCCGGCGCCGCCGGTGATGAGAATGCGCATTCAGAGAGCCTTTTTTCCAAGACAGAGATTAAGCCAGAGCATAGCTTGAGTGGCGCAACGGGGCGGCGCAAGCATACTCGGGTGAAGAAGGGTTGCCTTGATCGCCTGCGCGAGTTGGGTTTCCATAACGCAGCGTGGATTTCTTTGTCGACATGTTGTCGAAGGTGCTCGATGAGCAACTATAGGTGGTCGATTGTTATCGACTAAGGCTTGTCATACTTGTCGGCTATGATCTTTTATCACTTCTAAAGCCGATTTTTATCCGTTATAAAGTCGACCTTCACCCCATTCGGAGTCCTGAACGCCATGACCACCCTGCACAGCACACCTCGCGCCGATGGCTTCTACATGCCTGCCGAATGGGCGCCACAAACCCAAACCTGGATGATCTGGCCCGAGCGCCCGGACAACTGGCGCCTGGGCGGCAAGCCGGCGCAGGCGGCTCATGTGGCGGTGGCCAAGGCCATTGCGCGCTTTGAACCGGTGACCGTCGCAGTGTCTGCCGGCCAGTACGAGAACGCCCGTGCGCGCCTGGATGTGCCCAATATCCGCGTGGTGGAAATGTCCAACGACGACGCCTGGGTGCGCGACACCGGCCCGACCTTTGTGATCAATAACAGCGGCGAAGTGCGCGGCGTGAACTGGGATTTCAACGCCTGGGGCGGCTTTGACGGCGGCCTGTATGCGCCGTGGAGCCGCGATTCGCAGGTGGGCGGAAAGATCCTCGAGATCGAACGTGCGCCGCGCTACCGCACCGAAGGCTTCGTGCTGGAAGGCGGTTCGATCCATGTCGACGGCGAAGGCACCGTGATCACCACCGAAGAATGCCTGTTGAACCGCAACCGCAACCCGCATCTGGACCGTGCGGCGATCGAAGCGGTGCTGCGTGACAATTTGGCGGTGGATAAAGTCATCTGGTTACCGGACGGCCTGTTCAACGACGAAACCGACGGCCATGTGGATAACTTCTGCTGCTACGTGCGCCCCGGCGAAGTGTTGCTGGCCTGGACCGATGACCCGCAAAACCCTAACTACGCGCGCTGCCACGCCGCCATGGCCGTGCTGCAAAGCAGCACGGACGCTAAAGGCCGCCCGTTCACAGTGCATAAAATGCCGATCCCAGGCCCGTTGTACGCGACCGAAGAGGAATGCGCCGGTGTCGATCCGGTAGATGGCTCGCAGGAGCGTAATCCGACTGTGCGCCTGGCGGGTTCCTACGTGAACTTCCTGATCGTTAACGGCGGCATCATCGCGCCAAGCTTCGACGACCCGCTGGACAGCCAGGCCAAAGAGATCCTGCAGAACCTGTTCCCGCAGCACGAAGTGGTGATGGTGCCGGGCCGTGAACTGTTACTGGGCGGCGGCAATATCCATTGCCTGACCCAACAACAGCCTGCACCGCACAAAAACTGAGTGCGGTTGTAACAGCGTTTGAGTGAACGCCGAGCGCTACTTGTTTATAGCGCTTGCAGCAAGCCCGCAGCCTGGCTAGGTTGCGGGCTTTTTTGTGTCCGAATGCCTATAAACACGGGACATTGGCATAGCTCTTGTATCGGTGTTGCCACAGTGTCCCAAGGTGATGACTGCACAGTTCTGTCACAAACCTTGAGTAAGTTAGCCGCTCACGCAGTAGGAGAGAGCGCTGAAATGAATGCCGATATCAACCCGATCTACACGCGCCCGTTCCACCCGACGCGGGTTAGTGGTGATGCGATCCATGCGCTGGCGCTTTGGTTGAAGGCAAACGGCTCGCGACAGGTGAGGCAGCAACAGCCTGATGTGCGCAGTGTGATGAGTGAGCGCTACCCGGCGGGGTTGTTCAGTGAGGATGAGCTGCTGGCGTTGTGCGAACTACTGAAAACCTGAAGAACACCTGAAGAACACCAAGATCAACTGTGGGAGCTGGCTTGCCTGCGATGGCGTTCTGTCAGTCAGCGGCTTTCCAGCAGACACACCGCTTTCGCAGGCAAGCCAGCTCCCACATTGACCGAGTGAAATTTAGAAGTTGTAGGTGCCTGTTGCCCGCAGGCTCGGTGAGCTAGTGCAAAAACTGAAGACCACTGAGATCAATAGTGGGAGCTGGCTTGCCTGCGAAGGCATTCTGTCAGCCAGCGACTTTCCAGCATATACACCGCTTTCGCAGGCAAGCCAGCTCCCACATTGACCGAGTGAAACTTAGAAATTGTAGGTGCCGGTTACCACCAGGCTACGTGGCTCGCCCGGTTGGATCTGCGCTGCGCTGGTGGCCGAGGCGTAGTAGTTTTTGTCCGCGATGTTGTTCAGCGCCGCACGCACGTCCCATTCTTTCTGGCGGAACCCGGCCAGTGCGTCCCAGCGACCATAACCAGGCAGCACCACGGTGTTGAGGTTGTCGGCATAACGGTCGCCCACCAGGGTCAGGCCGGTTTCTGCGTACCAACCCATCTCCGGTTTCCAGGTAATAAACAGGCTGGCATTGCGCTTGGCGACGTCGCTGATGCGTTTGCCTTCAAAGCCGTTGTTGTCCTTCACCACCTTGGCATCCTGCAGGCCGATGCCGCCGCGTACATACCAGTTGCCGGCGACTTTGCCGGTGGCGGTCAGCTCCACGCCGCGTGAGCGTTGCTCGCCGGTGAGCAGGGTGATGGTGCGGTCCAGTGGGTCGCTGGTGCGGCGGTTGTAGAGTTCCAGCTCGTACACGGCCAGGGTGGTGCTCAGGCGGTCGTCGAGCCAGTCGCTTTTAACCCCGATTTCCTTTTGCTTGGTCAACTCGGGACTCAGGTCGTTGACGGCGCCTGCAGCATTGGGGGTGATGCCGATCAAGCCGCCGCCGGCCGGCGAGAAGGTTTTGCTCCATGAGGCATAGAACGAGTGGTGTTCCAGCGGCGTCCAGACCAGGCCGATGCGCGGGCTGGTGCTGTGGCTGTCGACCGCCTGCTGGGTGTTGAGCAGCTTGCTTGTGGTGTCCACTTCAAAGTGGTCGTAACGCAGGCCGGCCAGCACTTGCCATTGATCGTTGAGGCGCAATTGGTCCTGCACGTAAAGGGCGCGGCTTTCGACTTCGGTGTGGTTGTTGCTGGAAACACTCATGCGCCCGGTGTGGCTCAAGTGGCGGTCGGGCTGGTTGAGGTCCAGGCTCGGCACGGCCTGGCCGCCACGGTTGGTGGCGGTGGCGCTGTACAACTTTGGATCACGGCGCTGGCTGCCCAGCTCCAGGCCGGTGAGCAGACGGTGCTCCAGGCCGAAAGTGTCGAACCCGCCTTCCAGCTCAAGGTTGTTGAACACGTTGCGGGTGTTCAGGTCTTGCTGCCAGCGCTGGCGCGAGACTTTGTTGGTTTTTGGGTCGTAGCCGACCTGGTAGGTGTTGTCGAAATCGCTGTCGAGCTTGAACACGCCGAGGGTGTGGCGCAGCTGCCAGTTGGCGTTGAGTTCATAAGCCAGCTTGGAGCGCAGGGACTGGGATTTATCGTCGATGTAATCGCGACTATCGAAGTAGGTCGTGCTGCGGCTCACATCGGCCGGGCGGCCGTTGACCCCAGGAATGCCACGGTCCGGCGTGCGGTTGTAACGGCTGTATTCGTATTGCACCAGCCAGTTCAGGTCCGGCGTCAGTTGCCAGCTCATCGACGGCGCGAACAACTGGCGATTGCCGCTCACACCGTCGCGAAAGCTGTTGTTGTCCTGGTTGCCCATGTTCAGGCGCAGGCTGATGTTATCCGTTGGGTCGGTGCTGAGGTCGGCATACAGGCTGCGCAGATCCTGGCTGCCACCTTGGGCTTCGATGCTGGAGGTGTGGCCCGCCTGGGGCAGTTTGCTCACGCGGTTGACGATCCCGCCCTGGCCGCCGCGCCCGTACAGCACGGCGGCCGGGCCTTTGAGCACTTCGATGCGCTCGATGTTATGCAGGTCGCGCACGTACTGGCTGTCGTCGCGGATGCCGTCCAGGTAGAAGTCATTGCTCGCGTCAAAACCCCGGATACGCAGGCTGTCGAAGCGCGTATCGGCGCCGCTGCTGACGTTGGGAATGCCGCTTAACGCCTGCCCCAGGTCGTTGGTGCCGTAGGAACGCAGGCTTTCGGTTTTAACCGAGTCGATGGCCTGGGGCACGTAACGCACCGAGGTGGCAGTACGGGTGGCGGTGTTGGTCTCCTTGACGCGCGGGTCGTCTTCGTCGGCTTCGGCGCTCACCGACGTTTCGGGCAAGACCGTGGCGGCACAGGCGAAACCGGCAGACAGCAAAACAGAAAGCCCAAAAGTGATGGGCGTCAGGCGAGAGGCAGGCATGGGGAATAAATCCAAAAGTGTTGGAAAAAGGAAAGTGCGCGAATGGTAATGCTTTGCATTTGCGCAGGTTATCTATTCCCAAACATACCCTCGTCAAAAATGTTACATAATGTGTTTTCTTGACGAATCAGACGATTTTTCAGGCTCGAGCGAGGGCCTTGGAATGCACCGCTTAGAATTATTTCGCCTAAATACAGACGATTCACGAAATTGACACATAGTTCAACGCGCGCATAGGATTGCGCCCAACGCCTGTGGCTCACCGCCATGACTCATCCAATAAAAAAAGGCCCGCGGCAGTTCAGTCGTCCGCGGGCCTTGTTTTTTCTGGAGGAAGTCGACACCAGAAAAGCGACACGGAGCCTGGTGTCACAGCGCGTACTCAACCAGTAATAAGGAATATAAGAAATGTTGAAGCAACGGATGAGTCTGATCGCTCTGGGGATTTTGAGCGCATCGACAGCAATGGCTAACGACCAGGAGCAATCCAAGGGTTTCGTGGACGACAGCCACCTGAACATCGCAGCACGTAACGCCTACATCAGCCGTGACTACAAAAACGGCAAGCAAGACAAAGCCGAATGGGGCCAGGGCTTCATCGGCAAGTTCGAGTCCGGCTTCACCCAAGGCACCGTCGGTGTGGGTGTGGACGTGATCGGCCAATACGCCATTCGCCTGGACGGTGGTAAAGGTCGCAGCGGCGCTGGCGGTATCGACTTCTTCAAGCAAGGCGACAGCGGCGAAGCCGCCAACGACCTGGCCAAGGGCGGCGCTGCCGTGAAGTTCCGTGTCTCCAACACTGTACTCAAGTACGGTGACCAGATGCCGGCTGTGCCTGTGCTGCAGTACGACAACTCCCGTCTGTTGTCGGAAACCTACACCGGTACTTCGATCGTTTCCAAAGAGATCGCCGGCCTGCAACTGGACGCCGGTCACTTCACCAAGGAAGCTCGCAAGAGCGCCGAAGGTTCTGACAGTGGCGCGCTGAAAAGCATCGACTACATCGGTGGTAGCTACAAATTCACCGAAAGCCTGTCGGCCGCGTTGTACGCCTCCAACATGCAGGACGTGCTGAAGAAGCAATACGTCAACGTCAACTACGTGCTGGCCCTGCCAGAAAAGCAATCGTTGACCTTTGACTTCAACGGCTACAAAACCAAGCTGGACCGCAGCTTCGCCCTGGAAAACCAAGGTGATGCGGACGCCCGCGACAACAAAATCTGGAGCCTGGGCGCTACCTGGGCTGTTGGCCCGCACAGCTTCACCCTCGCTCACCAGCGCAGCACCGGTGACACCGGCTACCTGTACGGCGGCTACCGCAACGCTGGCGGTATCGGCGACGGCGGCAATACCATCCTGCTGGCCAACTCCTACTGGTCCGACTTCAACGGCAAGGACGAGCGCTCCTGGCAAGCAGGCTACGGCCTGGACTTCAGCGCCTTCGGCGTGCCTGGCCTGACCTACAACATCGCTTACGTGCGCGGCACCAACATTGACGACGGTTCCAACCGTGGCAGTGGCACCGAGCGTGAAATCTTCAACCAGTTCAAATATGTCGTTCAAAGCGGCCCAGCCAAAGACCTGAGCCTGCGCGCTCGTGCGTCGTGGTTGCGCGTCTCCAACAACGCCAGCAACTACAACGTAGGCGGTAACGAAATCCGTCTGTTCGCCGACTACCCGATCAACGTTTTCTAATTGATCGCACGTCGCGCCTGATGCCAGGCGATAAAAAACCCCGACTGGTTCGGGGTTTTTTTATGCCTTTGGATCAGCGACGGTGATCGTTCCCACGCTCTGCGTGGGAACGCCTCTAGGGACGCTCCGCGTCCCGCCGTCAACGATCGAGGGTGGTTTTTTATCAGTTTTGCGGACGCCAGCGGGAGGCGTCCAATCGTGTAGAAGTACCGCGGGAACTTGTTACACCACATCACTAATGTAGTACTCAAACCCCCATTTATCTCGACTCAGCGCACGCCTAAATTGACCCCACTGCCGGCCCATCACCCCGATGCCCGCCCATTGGAGCCATAACCATGCCCTTCGTCAGCATGCGCATCACCCGTGACGGCGTGACCCCTGAGCAAAAAGCCCAGGTCATCGCCGAGTTCACCGAAACCCTCGAACGCGTGCTCAACAAGCGCGCGGACCTGACCCACATCGTCATCGAAGAAATCGACACCGATAACTGGGGCTACGCCGGCATAACCACCACCGAATACCGCAAATCCAAAACCCTTACCGGAGAAACAAAATGAGCAAAGTTGTGATCATCACCGGTGCCTCCCAAGGCATCGGCGCCGCCGTGGTCCAAGCCTACCGCGCCCTCGATTACCGCGTGGTGGCCACCTCGCGTTCGATTCAGCCATCCACCGACCCGAACATCCTCACGGTGCCCGGCGACATCGCCGACCCGGCCACCGCCCAGCGCGTCATCCGCGAAGCCCTGGCCACGTTCGGGCGCGTCGACAGCCTGATCAACAATGCCGGCATCTTCATCGCCAAACCCTTCACCGCCTACACCCAGGACGACTATGCCAACGTGCTGGCGGTGAACCTCAACGGCTTTTTCTACATCACCCAACTGGCCATCGCCGAGATGGAAAAACACGGCGCCGGCCACATCGTCAATGTGACCACCAGCCTGGTCGATCACGCCATCGACGGCGTGCCTTCGGTACTCGCCAGCCTCACCAAAGGCGGGCTGAATGCCGCGACCAAATCCCTGGCGATTGAATACGCCAAACGCGGCATTCGAGTGAACGCGGTAAGCCCGGGCATCATCAAGACGCCGATGCATGGCGAAGACTCCCACGCTGCATTGGGGCAACTGCACCCGGTGGGGCGTATGGGCGAAGTGAGTGATATCGCCCAGGCGATCACCTACCTGGAGAGCGCGGGGTTTGTCACCGGTGAGATCCTGCATGTGGACGGCGGGCAAAGCGCCGGGCACTGACACGCTGACGCGCCTGGCCTAACCCGGCCGGGCGTGGTCATCCCGTGGCGAGCGCCCGAAAAAGGCCTTATAGGCTCGGCTGAACGCGGCCTCGGACTCATAGCCAATCGCAAAACCCACCTCACCGATGCGACCTTCCTGCTTGGTCGGCGTTGCATGAATAGCCCTTAGCGCCCGAGCGATACGCACATCCGACAACCAAGCGCTTCTATGTGGGAGCCGGGCTGAACTGCGACAGCGTCCGCCCGGCGAGCCCATTTACCGCTTACTGCTCAGCATTACAGGGCGACGCCAACACCTTCACCACATCATCAATCACCGCCTTGCTCATCTCCTGCAAATAATGCGACGCCCAGGCATAACGGTCCGTCTCCTTCGTCATCGCCGCATCTTCTGCGAGCAACTTGGCGACGTGAAGCAAATCGGAAACGTGGTGCAAGGCTTCATGCAGGGAAACACCGCTGTTGACGCGGAACAGAGGTTGGTCGGAGTGAAAGGAGAAAGGGGTGACGCCGAGGGTGGTGAGTGCGGGTGGGTTTGTTGCGGTCATTGGTGGAACTCCCATATTGAGTGAGAGCAACACGTTCGTTGTGACAACGAATGCGTGGCGCTAGTGGCGCCTGCATCAAATCGGGTTCTCAGGCCCGGTCGCTGGGTGGTAGCGACGGGGGGAGGTTAGCGT
>NZ_VBVZ01000123.1 GCF_005863185.1 Pseudomonas edaphica | reverse complement strand
AGCAATGGTGAATGAACGACCGCTATGGCAGGCACGACACCTCCCACAGGACTTGTAGTTTTGCGGATGTTTACGCACGACCAGATCCAACACCTCATCCCGGTCCTTGATCTTCTGCAACACAATCTCCGAACGAATATCCATCACCCCGGCCGTGCGGTTCAGGTGGTTCACGATAAAGTCGGAAAAGTGCTTGAGGTTGCGCGCCTGCACACGCAACACATAGTTGCTTGCACCCGTAATCACATAGGCACTGGCCACCTCCGGCCACCCCTGCACCTTCTTGATAAACGTCTCGTGCCAGTCCTCCACATCCTGGCGCAACGACAGGTGCACGATGGCCTCAAGCTCAATCCCCAACTGCTCGGCATTCAACACGGCGCGGTAGCCGCTGATGATTCCTTCGCTCTCCAGCAGGCGCAAACGGCGCAGGCAGGCGGAGGGCGACAGGGCGACTTTTTCCGCCAGTTCCTGGTTGCTGATGCGGCCATCCTGTTGCAAAAAATGCAGGAGGCGCAGGTCGGTGGCGTCGAGAATCATGGTTAGAATAAATCCGCGTATTTTGGGGTTAAATTCGAATTTCCTACAGCTTAATTAGCCTGTTACCCACCACTTTGCACGAAAATTCTCTAAAACTTCGTTCATTATTTGGTCCATCTTCACTTATAAAAAATCAGGACAACCCATGACCACCCGAAGCCACTGCCAAGCCCTCGACGCCCAGGACCCGCTGGCGCCACTGCGTCAGCAGTTTGCCTTGCCTGCGGGCGTGATCTACCTCGATGGCAACTCTCTGGGCGCCCGCCCGGTGGCGGCGATGGCGCGCGCCCAGCAGGTGATTGCCGAGGAGTGGGGCAATGGCTTGATTCGCAGCTGGAACAGCGCCGGTTGGGCGGATTTGTCCCAACGCCTGGGCAACCGCCTGGCGCCGCTGATCGGCGCGCGTGACGGTGAAGTGGTGATTACCGATACCACCTCGATCAACCTGTTCAAGGTGCTCAGCGCTGCCTTGAGCGTGCAGCGCCAACGCGAGCCTGCGCGCAAGGTGATTGTCAGCGAGGCGAGTAACTTTCCCACCGATTTGTACATCGCCGAAGGCCTGACCGAGTTGTTGCAACAGGGCTATTCCCTGCGGTTGGTCAACAGCCCGGACGAGCTGCCCCAAGCCATCGACCATGACGTGGCGGTGGTGATGCTTACCCACGTCAATTACAAGACCGGCTACATGTACGACATGCAGGCGCTCACCGCCTTGAGCCACGAATGTGGCGCGCTGAGCATCTGGGACCTGGCGCATTCGGCGGGCGCGGTGCCCATTGACCTGAACAAGGCCGGTGCCGATTATGCGATCGGCTGCACCTACAAATACCTGAATGGCGGGCCGGGCTCGCAGGCGTTTGTGTGGGTCAACCCGGCGTTGGTGGATATGGTGCGCCAGCCGCTATCGGGTTGGTTTGGCCACACGCGCCAGTTCGCCATGGAAGCTCACTACGCGCCAAGCGCCGGCATCACGCGCTACCTGTGCGGCACGCAGCCGATCACGTCGTTGGCAATGGTCGAATGCGGCCTGGAGATTTTTGCCCAGACCGACATGGCCAGCCTGCGCAGCAAATCCCTGGCCTTGACCGACCTGTTTATCGCGCTGGTCGAAGCCCGTTGCGCCGCCCACGGGCTGGAGCTGATTACGCCGCGTGAGCATGCCCGGCGCGGAAGCCACGTGAGTTTCGAACACCCTGAAGGTTATGCGGTGATCCAGGCCTTGATCGCCCGTGGCGTGATCGGCGATTACCGTGAGCCGCGCATCATGCGCTTTGGGTTTACGCCGTTGTATACGAGCTTTACCGAAGTATGGGACGCCGTGGAGATCCTTGGCGAAATCCTCGACAACCACACCTGGGACCAACCCCAATTCAAAGTGCGCAACAGCGTCACTTAAGTACAACACGAATCAAAATGTGGGAGCTGGCTTGTTGTGGCGAGCAAGCTTGCTTGCGCTGGGGTGCGAAGCGCCCCCAAAAAGCCGGCTCCAGCTGCGCTGTCGAACGGGAGCAAGCTCCCTCGCCACAGCAAGCCAGCTCCCACAAGGTTCAGCGCCAGCCATAACAATCACAATAATAAAGGGGCACACCACGTGACCACGCCAGACAACGGCTTTGCAGAGATCACCCATCGCGAACTGGGCCTGAGGCGCCAGCTCACTTCCGGCCAGATGAGCATGATCGCCATCGGTGGCGCCATCGGCACGGGGCTGTTCATGGGCAGCGCCTACGCCATCGGTTATGCCGGGCCGAGTGTGCTGGTGAGTTACGCCATCGGTGCGTTGATCACCTTGCTGTTGATGGGCTGCCTGGCGGAGATGACCGTGGCGCACTCCACCTCGGGCTCGTTCGGTGCCTACGCCGAGTTCTACATCAGCCCGCTGGCCGGCTTTCTGGTGCGTTATGCCTACTGGGCGGCGATTGTGCTGGCAGTGGGCGCCGAGGTCACGGCGGTGGCGATGTACATGAAGTACTGGTTCGCCAACGTGCCGGAGTGGGTGTGGATCGTGTCGTTTTCCAGTGTGCTGATCCTGCTCAATGCCATCAGCGTAAAGACCTTCGGCAACTTCGAATACTGGTTCTCGACCATCAAGATCACCGCAATCGTCGGCTTCATCATCCTCGCGGTGTACGTGGTGTTCGGCTCCGGTAATCCTGATTATGGCGTGCAGAACTACACGGCCCACGACGGGTTTTTCCCCCATGGGCTGAGCGGCATGTGGATCGCAGTGATCGTGTCGATCTTCAGCTATCTGAGCGTAGAAATGATCGCCGTGGCCGCCGGTGAAGCCGCAGACCCGGAGCAGGCGGTGAAGAAGGCCTTTCGCGCCACCATCGTGCGGTTGGTGGTGTTCTACCTGCTGACTCTGGCATTGATGCTCGCCATCGTGCCGTGGAACCAGGCCGGCCAGACCCAGAGCCCGTTTGTTACGGTAATGCAGACCATTGGTATTCCCGGTGCCACCGGGGTGATGAATTTCGTGATCCTGATCGCCGCGTTGTCGGCGATGAACAGCCAGCTCTATATCACCACACGCATGATGTTCAGCCTGTCGCGTGCAGGTTTTGCGCCCAAGTCCATGGGCGCCTTGAGCAAGAGCGGCATTCCGCTGAACGCGTTGCTGCTGTCCAGCTCCGGCATTGCCCTGGCGACCTTGTTGAACGTGGTGTACCCGGAAAGCTCGTTCACCTTGATGATGGCGATTTCGATGTTTGGCGCGATCTTCACCTGGTTCATGATCTTCCTCACGCACCTGTTTTTTCGCCGTTATCGCAAGCGTCATGGCGGGCCGAAGCTGTCGTTCCAGCTGCGCCTGTTTCCCTACAGCACATTGCTGGGCCTGGTGCTGATGGGGGCGGTGATGATCACCACGTACTTCACCGAGGCCTTCAAGATGACGCTGGTGTTTGGCGTGCCATTCCTGATGATTCTGTCGGCGGTGTATTACGGGTTTTTCCGCAAGGGCAGGGCCAGGGCGTCGAACAAGGCTTTGGCGTAACCGGGCAATTGCTCGAAGGAGCGGGCGCATAACAGTAGTTTGCGACAGGCCCAGTCTTCGCTTAATGGCTGGGCTTTAATGCGCTTTTCTGTCGGCCAACGTTCCAATGCGGCCTGGGGCACGATGCCCAGGCCGGCGCCGCCGGCGACCATGCGGATCAACCCATCAAAACCCTCGGCGCGAATGCGTGTTTGCAGGCGAAAGCCTGCGTGCAATGCCTGTTCTTCCAGGTATACCGAAAGCGCGCTGCTGGCGGTCAGGCCTACATAATCGTATTGCAGGCTGTCGATGAAATTCGCCGTCGCCAACGGATGATCGAGGGGCATGAGCAGCACCAGTGGGTCATCGCGAAACGGCAGGGTCTGCAAGCCGTGGGTGTCCACCGCATCGGAGATAATCCCCAGGTCTGCTATGCCCTGGCGCAAGGCTTGGGTAATGCGCAGGCTTGGCAACTCCTGCAAGTCGATATCGAGGTTGGGATGTTGGCGCAAAAAATCCGCCAGCAGTTCCGGCAGGTATTCGCTCAGGGCGGTGGTGTTGCACAGCAGGCGCACCTGGCCTTTGATGCCCTGGGCGTATTCGGCCAGGTCCTGTTGCAGGTGCTCGGCCTGTTGCAACAGCAGGCGGGCGTGGCGGGCCAGGGCTTTGCCTGCGGGTGTTGGCGTGACGCCACGGCGGCCGCGTTCAAGAAACTCGATGCCCAATGACGCTTCCATCGCACGGATACGCGCGCTGGCCGCCGCCAGGGATAAATGGCTGCGCGCCGCGCCGGCAGTGATGTTGCCGGTGTCGAGGGTGTGCAGGTAGAGGCGCAGGTCGATCAGGTCAAAGTGCATGGCTGAGGTTTCTCGAGTGACTTCACTGGCCTTATCGCAGGCAAGCCAGCTCCCACATTTTGCTTTGTGAACACAGTCCAATGTGGGAGCTGGCTTGCCTGCGATAGCTATTTAAGCCTCACGCAAAACAAGAGGCTACCTCAGTATATGGCGAATTTTCGACCTCAACGAAATCCTGCAAAATCGCCCCATGACTACCTTCCTCGCGTTCTACCAAAACCTCGGCCCGGCCTTGACCCTGCTGGTGATCGGCACCTTCCTGCTGGCCGGCACCGTCAAGGGCGTGATCGGCCTGGGCCTGCCCACTGTGGCCATGGGTATGCTCGGCCTGGCTATGTTACCGGCGCAGGCTGCGGCCTTGCTGATCATTCCATCCACAGTCACCAACCTCTGGCAACTGGCGTTCGGTGGCCACTTGAGCGCCTTGCTCAAGCGCCTGTGGCCAATGCTGCTGCTGATTATTCTCGGCACCGGGCTTGGCACGTTGTGGCTGGGCACGGACGGCGGGCATTGGGTAGTTCACGCGCTGGGTGGCGCCTTGCTGGTGTATGCGTTAAGTGGCTTGTTTTTGCCGACCTTCAAGGTGAAACCTAAAACCGAGCGCTGGCTTGGCCCGTTGTGCGGTCTGGTCACCGGCCTTATCACTTCGGCGACGGGCGTGTTCGTGATTCCGGCCGTGCCCTATCTGCAAGCCCTGGGTTTGAACCGCGATCAATTGGTGCAGGCGCTGGGGCTGGCGTTCACCGCTTCCACGTTGGCGTTGGCCGCAGCGCTGACCTGGCGTGGCACCCTGGGCGGTGGCGAAGTCAGCGCCTCGCTGTTGGCGCTGATACCCGCGTTGTTGGGGATGTGGCTGGGCCAAGTGTTGCGCCAGCGCATCAGCGCGGTGCTGTTCAAACGGGTGTTTTTCGTCGGCATGGCGATGTTGGGGGGCCATCTACTGATCAGCGGCTGAGTGGCTGTTCACGGTGTAAGCTGTCGCGAACCGATTGAGAGGACACCCCGTGAAAGCCCGATCCGATGAGCTACAGATCTTCGTCAGCGTGATTGAGTGCGGCTCGATTTCGGCGGCTGCGGAGCAGGTCGGGCAGACGCCTTCGGCAGTCAGCCGCACCTTGTCGCGCCTGGAAGCCAAGCTCGACACCACGCTGATCAACCGCACCACGCGGCGCATGGACCTGACCGAAGAGGGCAAGTATTTTTTCGAACAGGCCAAGGTGATCCTGGCGCAGATGGACGAGCTGGAAGAGCGCTTGTCGTCGCGCCAGAAGAACCCTTCCGGGCGCCTGCGCATCAATGCGGCCGTGCCGTTCATGCTGCATGGGATCGTGCCGTACATTGCCGAGTTTCGCAGCCTCTACCCGGATATCCAGCTGGAGCTGAACAGTGACGACGTGATCATCGACCTGCTGGAGCAAAGCACCGACATTGCTATCCGCATCGGTGCCCTGGCCGACTCGACCCTGCATGCGCGCTCGTTGGGTTGCACGCCGCTGCATATCCTCGCCAGCCCCGACTACCTCAAGCAGTTCGGCACGCCGAAGACGGTGGCCGAGTTGGCCGACCATACGCTGCTGGGCTTCACCCAGACCGAAACCCTCAACCACTGGCCGTTGCGCCACGTGGAAGGCGACCGCTGGCTGATCCAGCCAAGCATTGCCGCCTCCAGCGGCGAAACCGTGCGCCAGCTGGCGCTGGAAGGCCAGGGCATTTGCTGCCTGTCGAACTTCATGACCAACGCCGACATCGATGCCGGGCGCCTGGTGCCGGTGCTGGAAGCCTTCAACAGCGGCTATCGCCAGCCGATCCACGCGGTGTTCTACCGTAACTCGCAGTTGGCGCTGCGCATCCAGTGCTTCCTGGACTTCATTCAAACCAAGCTTGCGCGGTATGCCTGCTGATTCGTGACCTGTGCGCAAGATTGAATTGGGCAGCATGGGCTTATTCGGCAGGAATGAGTCCTTGATACTGGGCCTATCACTTACCCAGTCAGGAGCAACCTCCATGAACGTATTCGTCACCGGCGCAGCAGGGTTTATCGGCGGCTCCATCGCCACCGGCCTGGTCAAGGCCGGCCACACGGTCACCGGCCTGGTGCGCAGCGCCGAGCAAGCGGCTGAAATGACCGCCCTGGGCATCACGCCCGTGATCGGCACGCTGGATGACGCCGCCGTGTTGAGCGCACAGGCTTCTAAAGCTGATGCGGTGATCAATGCCGCCAGCAGCGACCATCGCGCTGCCGTCGAAACCTTGCTGGCCGCCTTGAAAGGTTCAAACAAGCCGTTCCTGCACACCAGCGGTTCGAGCATTGTCGGTGATGCTTCGGGCGGTAAATCCAGCGATGTCATCTACGTTGAAGACAACCTGCCGGAGCCGACCGTCGACAAGGCCGCGCGCGTGGCCATCGACAACCTGATCCTGGCGGCGGCCAAAGAGGGCGTGAACTCGGCGGTGATCTGCAACACCCTGATCTACGGCCACAGCCTGGGCGTGAAGCGTGACAGCGTGCAATTGCCACGACTGCTCAAACAGGCGCGTAAGAGCGGCGTGGTGCGCCATGTGGGCACTGGCCAGAACATTTGGTCCAACGTACACATTGAAGACGTGGTGGCCCTGTATCTGCTGGCCTTGACCAAGAACGTCCCGGGCACGTTCTACTTTGTGGAAAGCAGCGAAGCGGCGTTTGTCGACATGAC
The DNA here is from genome assembly GCF_005863185.1 of Pseudomonas edaphica. GTDB lineage: Bacteria > Pseudomonadota > Gammaproteobacteria > Pseudomonadales > Pseudomonadaceae > Aquipseudomonas > Aquipseudomonas edaphica. The sequence continues at coordinate 6,020 of NZ_VBVZ01000123.1, read as the reverse complement.
CACCGCGATTGCCCAAGCCCTGAACCTGGGCGAGCCGCAGGATTGGCCATTGGCTGAGGCTGAGGCTGAGTGGGGCTATGAAATGGCCAACTATGGCCTGGGTTCCAACAGCCGGGTGCGTGGCAAACATGCGCGTGAGTTGCTGGGCTGGGCGCCGACGCGCACGTCGGTGGTGGAGTGGATTCGCAACGAGATGGTGTGATGTCCGCTTAGTACCGCGGCGTTGCCATCGCAGGCAAGCCAGCTCCCACACTTGAATGTATTCGCAATTCAAAATGTGGGAGCTGGCTTGCCTGCGATGAAGGCGACTCGGTTCATGTGTTGTTACACATTACTGGCCCCACCGACCGCAATTCCGTACCATCCCCCGCCATATCCCTCGCTACTCCCTGGTACCTCATGAACCTCACCCGTCTGCGCGCCGATGCCCTGGCCGGCCTCACCACGTCTTTCGCACTGCTGCCCGAATGCATCGCCTTTGCCCTGGTGGCTCACCTCAACCCGCTGATGGGCCTCTACGGCGCCTTTATTATCTGCACGCTCACGGCCTTGTTTGGCGGCCGGCCGGGCATGGTCTCGGGCGCGGCGGGTTCGATGGCGGTGGTGATCGTGGCGCTGGTGGTGCAACACGGCGTGGAGTATTTGCTCGCGACGGTGCTGCTGGGCGGTCTGATCATGGTCGCGTTTGGCCTGTTACGGCTGGGCAAACTGGTGCGCATGGTGCCGCATTCGGTGATGCTCGGGTTCGTCAACGGCCTGGCGATCATCATTGCGCTGGCACAGCTGGAGCATTTCAAAAGCGGTGAAACCTGGCTGAGCGGCACGCCGTTGTATGTGATGAGCGGGCTGGTGGTGGCAACCATGGCGATTGTTTACCTGCTGCCACGCCTGACCCGCGCCGTGCCGCCCGCGCTGGTGGCGATTTTGGGCGTCGGCCTGGCTGTTTACCTGCTTGGTCTGCCAACCCGCACGTTGGGCGACATGGCCCACATCGCCGGCGGCCTGCCAACCTTCGCGTTGCCGCAAATCCCGTGGACCCTGGAAACCCTCGGCATCATTGCGCCCTACGCGTTCCTGATGGCGATGGTCGGCCTGCTGGAAACCCTGCTGACCCTGAACCTCACCGACGAAATCACCGAAACCCGTGGCTACCCCGACCGCGAAAGCGTGGCCCTGGGCGCGGCGAATATGGTCTCGGGCCTGTTTGGCGGCATGGGCGGTTGCGCGATGATCGGGCAAACCGTGATCAACTTAAGCTCTGGCGGGCGCGGGCGTTTCTCCGGGGTGTTCGCCGGGGTGATGATCCTGTTGTTTATTCTGTTTTTGTCGCCGCTGATTGAGCGTATTCCGCTCGCGGCTTTGGTCGGCGTGATGTTCGTGGTGTCCCAGCAGACCTTTGCCTGGGCGTCGCTGCGGGTGATCAACAAGGTGCCGGTCAACGACGTGTTGGTGATTATTGCGGTAACGGTGATTACCGTGTTCACCGACCTGGCCACCGCCGTGCTCTGCGGCATCGTGATTGCGGCGCTGAACTTCGCCTGGCAACAGGCCCGTGAGTTGTATGCCGATGAGCATCTGGAAGCTGACGGCAGCAAGCTGTATCGCCTGCACGGCACGCTGTTCTTTGCCTCGACCACGCCGTTTTTGAACCAGTTCGACCCGGCCAACGACCCGGCCCAGGTGACGCTCGATTGTCGTCACCTGAGCTTTGTCGACTACTCAGCGATTGCTGCGCTGATGACCCTGCGCGAGCGCTACACCAAGGCCGGCAAGCATTTGCGCGTGCTGCATTTGTCGGAGCGCTGCAAGAAGCTGCTCAAGCGCGCCCGCGTGCATCACGACTGATTACAGCGGCAGCATATTTTCCAGTTCCTGGGCGCGGGTGCGGGTCATGTCCAGCATGCAGCCGATGCCATTGACCTGATCGATGGTGCCACCAGTCGCTGAGCCGATGAAGCCGCAGTTGGCGTCCCGGTACTTGATCCACAGGCGCTGTACGTCCTGCAGTTGCTGCTTCTGTTTGCCTTCCTGAAGCGCAAGGACGTCTTTGTACGCCTTGTTCAGGCGCGCGTCCTGGATCTTGGCTTCGGTGGCGTTGCAGCTGACCATGTCCGCCGTGGTGTTGGCGCCATCCAGGCATTTTTTCAACGCCGGGCTGTCATCGGCCCAAGCGCTGCCGCAAAAGGCCAGCAGCAGTGCGCTGGCGGCGAAAGGAACAAGCAGGGTCTTGCGATTCATTGTTGGTTTTCCTGGTTGTGGGTAGGCCTGTCATCTGAGACTCGGCCCTGGCAACTGAGTTTCCGCACGCAAAAAACTTCATGTAAGAACACCCCCCGGATTTTCATCGGCTGGCGTTGGGCATGTCCCAAAGCGACAGCGCTTATCTGTGGGCGAAAATTACTTTCATAAAAATTGAAAATTACACCCGGTAATGATTTATGAGTTTCACAACCAATTCGACGTGACCCTTTCCAAGGAGTACCGCATGGCCGCACCACTGGGCTTTGGGCTGTTGGCATACGCTGCCATCGCCATCATTGCATTGATCGTGCTGATTGCACGCTACCGACTCAACCCGTTTATCGTCATCACGTTGGTGTCTATCGGCCTGGCCTTGATGGCCGGCATGCCGGCCGACACGATCATGGGCTCGTACGAGGCGGGCGTCGGCAAGACCCTTGGGCATATCGCCCTGGTGGTGGCGTTGGGCACCATGCTTGGCAAGATGATGGCCGAATCCGGCGGTGCCGAGCAGGTGGCGCGCACGCTGATCAACCGTTTCGGCGAGCGCAACGCGCATTGGGCGATGGTGTGTATTGCGTTTCTGGTGGGGCTGCCGCTGTTTTTCGAGGTCGGTTTTGTGTTGCTGGTGCCGATCGCCTTTACCGTGGCGCGGCGTGTGGGCGTGTCGATCCTGATGGTCGGCTTGCCGATGGTCGCCGGTCTGTCGGTGGTACACGCGCTGGTGCCGCCACACCCGGCGGCGATGATGGCGGTGCTGGCCTATAACGCGTCGGTGGGGCAGACCGTGCTGTACGCGATTCTGATCGGCATTCCCACGGCGATCATCGCCGGCCCCGTGTATGCCAAGTTCATCGTGCCGCGCATCCACTTGCCGGCGGAAAACCCGTTGGAACGCCAGTTTATCGAGCGCGAGCCGCGTACACGTTTGCCAAGTTTCGCCCTGACCATGGGCACCATCTTGCTTCCGGTGGTGCTGATGATGATCGGCGGTTGGGCCAACGTGATTTCCACTCCGGGCACTGGTTTCAATCAATTCCTGCTGTTTATCGGCAACTCGGTGATTGCGCTGCTGGTCGCCACGCTGGTGAGCTTCTGGACCTTGGGCCTGGCCCAGGGCTTCAACCGCGAATCGATCCTCAAGTTCACCAATGAATGCCTGGCGCCGACCGCCAGCATCACCTTGCTGGTGGGCGCAGGCGGCGGTTTGAACCGCATCCTGGTGGACGCGGGCGTGACCAATGAGATTCTTGGTCTGGCGCATGCCTTCCACCTGTCGCCGCTGGTGATGGGCTGGTTGTTTGCCGCATTGATGCGCATCGCTACCGGCTCGGCCACCGTGGCCATGACCACGGCCTCCGGTGTGGTCGCGCCCGTCGCCATGGGCCTGGGTTATCCACACCCTGAATTGTTGGTGCTGGCGACCGGTGCGGGTTCGGTGATCTTTTCCCACGTCAACGACGGCGGCTTCTGGCTGATCAAGGAATACTTCAATATGACGGTGATCCAGACCTTCAAGACCTGGACCGTGCTGGAGACTTTGATTTCGGTGGTTGCATTCGGTCTCACCTATGGCCTGTCTCTTGTTTTATAAGCCTCATTTTGTAAGCCGGAGCCGTCATGGACATCCTCTACCAGATCCGCGCCCGCCAGGATTCGTTCAGCGCCGGCGAGGGCCGTATCGCCAAGCTGATGCTCGATGATGTGGGCTTTGCCGCGTCGGCCAGCCTGGAAGCGTTGTCGCAACGGGCCGAGGTCAGCACGGCAACTTTGTCGCGTTTTGCTCGCAGTGTCGGTTGCCGCGATTTACGTGATTTGCGCCTGCAATTGGCCCAGGCCAGTGGCGTGGGCAGTCGTTTTCTGGACCCGGCCGGGTTGCCGGAGCAGTCGGCCTTTCACCGGCAGATTCTGGGGGATATCGAAGCGACGTTGCGTCAGCACCTGTCGGGGTTTAACCAGGCCAGTTTTGTTGATGCGGTCAGCCTGTTGGGCAAGGCGCGGATGATTCACGCGTTTGGCATGGGCGGCCCATCGAGCCTGTGCAGTGACGAATTGCAGGTGCGCCTGGTACGCCTGGGCTACCCGATTGCCGCCAGCCATGACCCGGTGATGATGCGGGTCACGGCGGCCACTTTAGGCCCGGAGCAGGCGCTGATCGTGTGCTCGCTCACCGGGCTGACGCCAGAACTGTTGGACGTCGTGAAGCTTGCGCGTAGCTACGATGCCCCCATCATCGCCATCACCCTGGCCGACTCACCCCTGGCCGAATTGGCGGATGTATTACTGCCGCTGCAACCGGCCGAAACCAGTTTTATCTACAAGCCCACCGCGGCGCGCTACGGCATGCTGTTGGCCATCGACCTGCTCGCCACCGAACTGGCGCTGGCCCTGCCGGACGACAACCAGGAACGCCTGCGCCGGATCAAGCTGGCCCTCGACGATTATCGCGGCGGCCCCGACAGCCTGCCGCTTGGAGACTGATATGAAGTACGACACGTTGATCCGCCAGGCGCTGATCATTGATGGCAGCAACACGCCGGGCTATGTCGCCGATGTGGGGCTGCGCGCCGGGCGCATCGAGACGATCGGCGACTTGTCGAGCGCAACCGGCGAGCATGAAGTCGACGCCAGTGGCCGCGTGTTGGCGCCGGGTTTTATCGACGTGCACACCCACGATGACACGGTGGTGATCCGCCACCCGCAGATGCTGCCCAAGCTCAGCCAGGGCGTGACCACAGTGATTGTCGGCAACTGCGGCATCAGCGCATCGCCGGTGAGTTTACGTAGCGACCCACCGGACCCGATGAACCTGCTGGGGGCGCGTGAGGCATTCGCTTATCCACGTTTTGCCGACTATCGTGCTGCCGTGGAAAGTGCTCATCCGGCAGTCAACGTTGCCGCTTTGATCGGCCACACCGCCTTGCGCAGCAACCATATGGACGACCTGCACCGCACCGCCACGCCCAGTGAAATTGCCGCCATGCGTGTGCAGTTGCAGGAGAGTCTGCAGGCGGGTGCCCTCGGTTTATCCACAGGCCTGGCCTACGCCAGCGCGTTCAATGCCGAGACCGATGAAGTGCTGCAGCTCAGTGAAGAACTCACGGCGTTTGGTGCGGTGTACACCACGCATTTGCGCAGCGAATTCGAACCGGTACTGGAGGCGATGGACGAGGCGTTTGTGATTGGCCGACATGCGCAGGCACCGGTGATCATTTCCCACCTCAAGTGCGCCGGTGCGGGCAATTGGGGGCGCAGTCCGCAACTGTTGGCATCGTTGGAATTGGCAGCGCAAACCCATCCGGTCGGGTGTGATTGCTATCCCTATGCCGCCAGCTCGTCGACGCTGGATTTGAAGCAGGTCACCGACGCGTTTCGTATCACTATTACCTGGTCAACACCGCACCCGGAGGTCGGCGGGCGCGACTTGCAGGACATCGCGGCGCAGTGGGAGGTTTCGCTGATGGATGCGGCACGTCGCCTGCAACCGGCAGGGGCCGTGTACTACGGGATGGATGAGGCGGATGTACGGCGTATTCTTGCGCATCCGTTGTCGATGGTGGGTTCGGATGGTTTGCCGGAAGACCCGTTTCCCCATCCGCGGTTGTGGGGCGCATTTCCACGGGTGCTGGGGCACTTCAGCCGGGATGTGGGGTTGTTTCCACTGCACACGGCGGTGCACAAGATGACCGGGTTGTCGGCGGCGCGTTTTGGGCTGGCCGAGCGTGGAGAAATTCGTGAAGGGCACTGGGCCGACCTGGTGTTGTTCGACCCGTTGCGCG
>NZ_VBVZ01000122.1 GCF_005863185.1 Pseudomonas edaphica | reverse complement strand
CGCGGGAAGTCGGCAAGCCGTTGCGCTTTTCGTTCGGCCGTGCGGACCGCGAGTACAAGGACCGTTGGTGCTGGCACTGCTGCTGCAAATCCTGTTGTTTGTAGTGATCCTGATGCTCAACGGCTACCAGGCGTTCACTGTGCTGCTGTTGCCATGGGGCTTGATCGGAATCTTCTCGCTGTTTTTGAAGATCATTTTCTGGTCGATGATCATCAGCGTGATTCTGTCGTGGGTCGCACCCGGCAGCCGCAGCCCGGGTGCTGAGTTGGTAGCCCAGATCACCGAACCGGTGCTGGCACCGTTCCGTCGCCTGATCCCGAACCTGGGCGGCCTGGATATCTCGCCAATCTTCGCGTTTATCGCGATCCAGCTGCTGCAAAGCTGGGTGATTCCGCGCTTGGCCTACTATGCGTTCATGCCTAAAGAGCTGTTCGGCCTGATCTGATAGGTGGGAGCTGGCTTGCCTGCGATGCAGGCTCCTCGGTGTGTCAGTCTCACCTTGGTGATGCAATCGCAGGCAAGCCAGCTCCCACACAAGCCAGTGCTGATATCTGTATCTGCGTACTGGTGCAGGCCTTTGCTTGCCGCTGGGGTCACCGCTCTTTAGACTTACGCCTCATTTAAACGAGAGCAGGGTCGATGCCAGCTGCCTTCCCCCCCGATTCTGTTGGACTGGTCGTGCCCCAAGTGGCGCACTTCAGCGAACCGCTGGCCCTGGCCTGCGGCCGTTCGCTGCCTGCCTACGACCTGATCTATGAAACCTACGGCCAACTGAACGCCACGGCGAGCAACGCCGTGCTGATCTGCCACGCCCTGTCCGGCCATCATCACGCCGCTGGCTTTCACAGTGCCGACGAGCGCAAGCCCGGCTGGTGGGACAGCTGCATCGGCCCCGGCAAGCCCATCGACACCAACAAATTCTTTGTGGTCAGCCTGAACAACCTCGGCGGCTGCAATGGTTCCACCGGCCCGAGCAGCCTCAACCCGGAAACCGGCAAGCCGTTCGGCGCCGACTTCCCGGTGCTGACCGTGGAAGACTGGGTGCACAGCCAGGCGCGCCTTGCCGACTTGCTGGGCATCAACCAATGGGCCGCCGTGATCGGCGGCAGCCTGGGCGGCATGCAGGCGCTGCAATGGACCATCTCTTATCCGGATCGCGTGCGCCATTGCCTGGCCATCGCCTCGGCCCCAAAACTGTCGGCGCAGAACATCGCGTTCAACGAAGTGGCACGCCAGGCCATCCTCACCGACCCCGAGTTCCACGGCGGTTCGTTCCAGGAAGCCGGTGTGATCCCCAAGCGCGGCTTGATGCTGGCGCGGATGGTCGGGCATATCACCTACCTGTCCGATGACTCCATGGGCGAAAAATTCGGCCGTGGGCTCAAGAGCGAAAAGCTCAACTACGACTTCCACAGTGTCGAGTTCCAGGTCGAAAGCTACCTGCGTTACCAGGGCGAGGAGTTCTCGGGGCGCTTCGACGCCAACACTTACTTGCTGATGACCAAGGCGCTGGACTACTTCGACCCGGCCGCCAACCACGACGACGACCTGGCGAAAACCTTCGAGCACGCCACGGCCAAGTTCTGCGTGATGTCATTCACCACCGATTGGCGCTTCTCGCCAGCGCGTTCGCGTGAACTGGTGGACGCCTTGATGGCCGCACGCAAAGACGTCTGCTACCTCGAGATCGATGCTCCGCAAGGCCATGACGCCTTCCTGATTCCGATCCCACGCTACCTGCAGGCTTTCAGCAACTACATGAACCGCATTACTTTGTGAGAACGCCATGAGAGCCGACCTGGAAATCATCCAAGACTGGATCCCCGCCGGCAGCCGCGTGCTCGACCTGGGCTGCGGTGATGGCGAACTGCTCAGCTGGCTGCGCGACAACAAGCAAGTCACCGGGTATGGCCTGGAAAACGACCCGGACAACATCGCCCAGTGCGTGGCCAAGGGCATCAACGTGATCGAGCAGGACCTGGACAAGGGCCTGGGCAACTTTGCCAGCAACAGTTTCGATATCGTGGTGATGACCCAGGCCCTGCAAGCGGTGCATTACCCGGACCGCATCCTCGACGAGATGCTGCGCGTGGGCCGTCAGTGCATCATTACCTTCCCCAACTTCGGCCACTGGCGCTGCCGCTGGTACCTGGCGACCAAGGGCCGCATGCCGGTCTCGGACTTCCTGCCATACACCTGGTACAACACGCCGAACATCCACTTCTGTACGTTTGAAGACTTCGAAGCCCTGTGCGGCGAGCGTGAAGCCAAGGTGATCAACCGCCTCGCCGTCGATCAACAGCACCGCCATGGGTGGGCGAGTAAGCTATGGCCTAATCTGTTGGGCGAAATTGGTATCTACCGGGTCAGCAGCCCTGGCCTGACCGACCACAAGATTGCCGTCTAATCATTATCAAGAGGCACGATCATGAGTCGTTTGGCTGTTTTTCTATTGACCGCCTTCCTGGGCGCCAGCGCCGTGGCAGCAGACGCCGTCGACGGTAACCGCCAGAAAGAATTTGGCGATATCACTGTGCACTACAACACCTTCACCTCGAGTTTCCTGCAACCGGAAACCGCCCAGGCAGCCGGTATCGTGCGCAGCAACGAGAAGGGCCTGATCAATGTGTCGGTGATCAAGGGCGTGACGCCAGTGGCCGCGCAGGTGACCGGTACGATCAAGGACTTGAGCGGCAAGAGCGAAGTGCTGACGTTCAAGCAGATTACTGAAAAGGGCGGCATCTCGTACCTGGCGCCCTACTCGGTCACACAGCAGGAATACCGGACGTTTACCATCAACGTTGAAACCGGTGGCAAGGCCCACGGCTTCAGCTTCGTCCAAGAACTTTTTCCGGGCACCAAATGAACCTGACACAGCTCGTACTCGCCAGCCATAACGCCGGCAAACTCAAAGAACTCCAGGCCATGCTCGGCGACTCCGTGCAGCTGCGCTCGATCGGCGAGTTCAGCCAGGTCGAACCGGAAGAGACCGGCCTGTCGTTTGTCGAAAACGCCATCCTCAAGGCCCGCAATGCCGCACGCATCTCCGGCCTGCCGGCGCTGGCGGATGACTCGGGCCTGGCCGTGGACTTCCTCGGCGGCGCACCGGGCATCTACTCGGCGCGGTATGCCGATGGCAAAGGCGACGCGGCCAACAACGCCAAACTGCTGGACGCCCTCAAGGACGTGCCGGACGCGATGCGCGGCGCACAGTTTGTCTGCGTGCTGGCGCTGGTTCGCCACGCTGATGACCCGTTGCCGATTCTGTGCGAAGGCCTGTGGCACGGGCGCATCCTGCATGCCGCCAGTGGCGAGCATGGCTTTGGCTATGACCCGCTGTTCTGGGTGCCGGAGCGCAATGTCTCCAGCGCCGAACTGAGCCCGGCCGACAAGAACCAGATCAGCCACCGCGCCCGCGCAATGGATTTGCTGCGCCAACGCCTGAGCCTGAAATGACCCAAAACACCTCTGCGCAGCCGCTGATCCACGGCGGCGCGCAAACGCCTCGGGCGGCCTTGTCGGTGCTGCCGCCCCTGGCGCTGTACATCCACATCCCGTGGTGCGTGCGCAAATGCCCGTATTGCGACTTCAACTCCCACACCGCCAGCAAAGTGCTGCCGGAAGAAGAGTACGTAGACGCATTGCTGGCCGACCTTGATCAAGACCTGCATGCGGTTTACGGCCGTGAACTAAGCTCGATTTTCTTCGGTGGCGGCACGCCCAGCCTGTTCAGCGCCGCCGCGCTGGGGCGCCTGCTCAAAGGCGTGCAAGCCCGTATCCCGTTTGCCAACGACATCGAAATCACCCTGGAAGCCAACCCTGGCACCTTCGAGCAAGAGAAGTTCGTGGCGTACCGCAAGCTGGGGATCAATCGCCTGTCCATCGGCATCCAGAGCTTTCAGCAGGAAAAGCTTGAAGCCCTGGGCCGTATCCACAATGGCGATGAAGCCGTACGCGCCGCCGGCATGGCACGCCAGGCCGGGTTCGATAACTTCAACCTGGACTTGATGCACGGCTTGCCCGATCAGTCACTGGACGATGCCCTGAGCGACTTGCGCCAGGCCATCGCATTGAAGCCAACGCACTTGTCCTGGTATCAGCTGACGCTGGAACCCAACACCGTATTTTGGAACCAGCCGCCCGCGCTGCCGGAAGACGACACGCTGTGGGATATTCAGGAAGCTGGCCAGGCACTGCTGGCCGAACACGGTTACGCGCAATATGAAGTGTCGGCCTATGCCCAACCGGGCCGCCCGGCGCGGCATAACCTGAATTACTGGAGCTTCGGCGACTTTATCGGCATCGGCGCGGGCGCCCACGGCAAGCTCAGCCATCCGGACGGGCGCATCGTGCGCACCTGGAAAACCCGGGCGCCAAAGGACTACCTCAACCCGGCAAAAAGTTTCCAGGCCGGGGCGAAAGAACTGACCAATGAGGAGCTGCCGTTCGAGTTCCTGATGAACGCTTTGCGCCTCACCGAAGGCGTTGAATCCAAGCTGTACGCCGAACGCACCGGCCTCGACCTGGCCAGCCTCGACGAAGGCCGCCAGGAGGCAGAACAAAGTGGCTTAATGCAGGTCGAACCGTCACGCCTGGCGGCCACCGACCGTGGGCAACTCTTTCTCAATGACCTGTTGCAGAAGTTTTTGAGCTGACGCTCTAAGGAAATCACATGGATTTGGTACTCGACCTGCTCGCCACCGTGTCCCGCTGGAGCCGTAGCAACCTGTCGGAAATCTCCCTGGCCCTTGTCGGTTGTTTGCTGGTGTTGTTTGGCGCGGATATCAAAGGCTGGATCGAAGGCCGCTTGGGCAGCATCGCCGGAGCATTGCGCGTACCGTTGATGGCGCTGGTATGCATGATCGGCAGCGGCGCAGCCTTGCTGTATGCCACGCCTTGGATTGTGCGGGGGCTGAGCCAGTTCAATAACTACAGCTTGGCGCCGGTGTTGGTGGTGGTGCTGGTGTTGATTGGCGTAGTCGCCGACCGCCGCTGATTCCAAAGCCCAACACAAAACAATTGTGGGAGCTGGCTTGCCTGCGATGCAGGCACCTCGGTGTATCTGTGATACTGAGGTGATGCTATCGCAGGCAAGCCAGCTCCCACAGTTGATTGCATTCCAAGCCGGCTATTGGCTTGTCAGTCAACCTTCTCGAACTTCAAATCCCAAACCCCATGCCCCAGTCGCTCGCCGCGGCGTTCGAACTTGGTGATCGGGCGCTCGGCCGGGCGCGGCACGCATTTGCCGTCTTCGGCCAGGTTGCGGTAGCCAGGCGCTACGTCCATCACTTCCAGCATGTATTCGGCGTACGGCTCCCAGTCTGTGGCCATGTGCAGAATGCCACCGACTTTCAGCTTGCTGCGCACCAGCTCCGCGAAGGAAGCCTGGACGATACGGCGTTTGTGGTGACGCGATTTGTGCCATGGGTCCGGGAAGAACAGCATCAGGCGGTCGAGGCTGTTGTCGGCGATGCAGCGGTTGAGTACTTCAATCGCGTCGCAGTCGTAGACTCGCAGGTTGGTCAGGCCTTGGGTCAGTACGCCGTTAAGCAGCGCGCCGACACCTGGGCGGTGCACTTCCACCCCGATAAAGTCCTGGTCCGGCGCGGCCGCGGCCATTTCCAGCAGGGAGTGGCCCATGCCGAAACCGATTTCCAGGGAACGCGGGGCCGAACGGCCGAACACCTGGTCGTAGTCCACCGGCGCGTCGGCCAATGGCAACACGAACAGCGGCGTACCTTGCTCCAGACCCTTTTGCTGGCCTTCGGTCATGCGGCCGGCGCGCATCACAAAACTCTTGATGCGGCGGTGCTTGGACTCGTCGCCTTCTTCCACGGTGTTCGGCGTTTCGTTTGATTCAGTCATCAATGGCTCTTACTTGATCAGACCATCCAGCGGCGAGGAGGCGCTGGCGTACAGTTTTTTCGGCATGCGACCGGCGAGGTAGGCCAAGCGGCCCGCGACGATTGCGTGTTGCATGGCTTGGGCCATCATGACCGGCTGCTGGGCATGGGCGATGGCCGAGTTCATCAGCACCGCGTCGCAACCCAGCTCCATGGCGATGGTAGCGTCGGAGGCAGTGCCCACGCCCGCGTCCACCAGCACCGGAATCCTGGCTTCTTCGAGGATGATTTGCAGGTTGTACGGGTTGCAGATGCCCAGGCCAGAACCGATCAGGCCGGCCAGCGGCATCACGGCGATGCAGCCGATTTCGGCCAATTGGCGAGCGATGATCGGGTCATCACTGGTGTAGACCATCACGTCGAAGCCTTCCTTGACCAGGGTTTCGGCGGCCTTGAGGGTTTCGATCACGTTGGGGAACAGGGTTTTCTGGTCGGCCAGCACTTCCAGTTTCACCAGGTTGTGGCCGTCGAGCAGCTCACGGGCCAGGCGGCAGGTGCGCACGGCTTCGATGGCATCGTAGCAACCGGCAGTGTTCGGCAGGAAGGTGTAGCGATCCGGCGACAACACTTCGAGCAGGTTCGGCTCGCCTTCGATCTGGCCGAGGTTGGTGCGGCGCACGGCAAACGTCACGATCTCGGCACCCGAGGCTTCGATGGCCAGACGGGTTTCTTCCATGTCGCGGTACTTGCCGGTGCCAACCAGCAGGCGGGACTGGTAGGTACGACCGGCCAGGACGAAGGGCTTGTCGCTACGAACGATGCTCATGGGAAATCCTCGAATTGGGGTGAGGTTCTGCAGAATGCGGGTTGACGCCCTTGAGCGCCGGGCGGCTAGCCGCCGCCGATGGCGTGGACCACTTCGACCTGATCACCTTCGGTGAGCGCGGTTTCGGCATGCTGGCTACGCGGGACGATATCCAGGTTGAGCTCCACTGCGACTCGGCGTCCGGTCAGGTCCAGACGGGTCAGCAGGGCCGCAACGGTTTCACCGTCGGGCAGTTCAAAGGATTCGCCGTTCAACTGAATGCGCATGCCACGGGCCGCCATCGTTTTTAGGGGCCAGCATTCTAGCCCGATCAGCGTGGCTGACCCAAGTCCCTTGGTCAGGCTACCTGTAGACGCCACGCAGTCAAACCGAGGAAGAACCAGCCGAGCAAGAAGGCCAGACCACCAAACGGCGTGATGATGCCGAGCTTGCTGATGCCGGTCAGGGTCAGCGCATACAGACTGCCCGAGAACAGCAGGATGCCGACGGTAAAGGAGATGCCCGCCCAGCTGACCAATCGGCCAGGAATATGCGCGGCCAGTAACGCCACGCCGAACAGCGCCAGGGCGTGCACCAACTGGTAGGTGACGCCCGTATGGAAGATCGCCAGGTACTCGGCGCTCAGGCGGTTTTTCAGGCCGTGGGCGGCAAAGGCGCCCAGGGCGACGCCGGTAAAGCCGAAAAAGGCAGCCAGCATCAGAAAGCTACGCAGCATGAGGAACTCCAGTCAGACTCGAGGGGCAGGGTCTGTATAATGGCCCGCTCAACGGGTTCGGCCAAGCCATCTCTATGCTGCGTCTCCTCTTCAAGCGCTTTCTCAAAGTCGTTAAATGGTTTGCCATCGGCAGTGTGCTGCTGGTGCTGCTGTTTCGTGTGGTACCGCCGCCGTTCACCGCGTTGATGGTGGAGCGCAAGATCGAATCCTGGATCGACGGCGAGCCGATCGATGTGCAGCGCACCTGGGTGCCGTGGGATGAGATATCCGACGAACTGAAAGTGGCGGTAATGGCGGGTGAAGACCAGCGTTTCCCGCAGCATTGGGGTTTTGACTTCGGCGCGATCCAGGCGGCGCTGCTGCACAACGAGCGCGGCGGTTCGATTCGCGGCGCCAGCACTCTGAGCCAGCAAGTGTCAAAGAACCTGTTTTTGTGGACCGGTCGCAGTTATCTGCGCAAAGGCCTGGAAGCCTGGTTTACCGCACTGATCGAAGTGTTGTGGCCCAAGCAGCGGATTCTTGAGGTGTACCTCAATAGCGTGGAGTGGGATGAAGGCGTGTTTGGCGCAGAGGCCGCCGCGCGGCATCACTTTGGCGTGAGTGCCAAAGCGCTTTCCCGTCAGCAGGCCAGCTATCTGGCGGCGGTTTTGCCCAACCCTCGAGTGTGGAGTGCCAGCCATCCAACAGCCTATGTGGCAAGGCGAGCGGCATGGATTCGGCAGCAGATGAGCCAGTTGGGTGGGGATGGTTACTTGGTGGAATTGAATAACTCCCGCAAAGCCCCCTGGTCCGATTGACACACTGCACTACCCATGTGGGAGCTGGCTTGCCTGCGATAGCGGTGGGTCAAACTACCCATGTGTTAGCAGATACTGCCTCATCGCAGGCAAGCCAGCTCCCACAGTGGACCGAGTTGAGCTTGAGATTTTCGACTGCAAACAAAAATGCCCCGATCTTTCGATCGGGGCATTTTTTTGTCTTATCGCAGCGTTTTAAGCGGCGATCGACAACTTCAGCTTGTTCATCGCGCTTTTCTCAAGCTGACGAATCCGCTCGGCCGACACGTTGTACTTCTGTGCCAGGTCGTGCAGCGTGGCTTTTTCTTCAGCCAGCCAGCGCTGATAGAGGATGTCACGGCTACGGTCGTCCAGCACTTCCAGCGCTTCGTGCAGGTTCTGGTTGGAGTTGTCGCTCCAGTCGGCGTCTTCCAGTTGACGCGCCGGGTCGTACCGGTGGTCTTCCAGGTAGTTGGCCGGCGATTGGAAGGCGCTGTCGTCGTCCGCTTCAGCGGCCGGGTCGAAGGCCATATCATGGCCGGTCAGGCGACTTTCCATCTCGCGCACTTCACGCGGCTCCACGCCGAGGCTTTCGGCCACGCGGTGGACTTCCTCGTTGTTCAGCCACGCCAGGCGTTTTTTCTGGCTGCGCAGGTTGAAGAACAGCTTGCGCTGGGCCTTGGTGGTCGCGACTTTCACGATGCGCCAGTTGCGCAGGATGAACTCGTGGATTTCCGCCTTGATCCAGTGCACGGCAAACGATACCAGGCGCACGCCCATCTCAGGGTTGAAGCGCTTTACAGCCTTCATCAGGCCGACGTTGCCTTCCTGGATCAGGTCAGCCTGGGCCAACCCGTAGCCGCTATAGCTACGGGCGATATGTACGACAAAACGCAGGTGGGCGAGCACCATCTGCCGAGCCGCCCCCAAATCCTGCTCATAGTAGAGACTCTCGGCCAGTTCACGCTCCTGCTCGGGCGTCAGCAATGGAATGCTGTTGACCGTGTGCACATAGGCCTCCAGGTTCGCACCCGGGACCAGAGCATAAGCAGGTTGCAAAGAAGTGGTCATACGAAAAAACCTCCGACTCACATAACTCGTGCAGTTCAGCACTGCGAAAATTGACCGGGAACCGTAGGACAAGTTCCCTAAACCACCAATACGGTCAATACAAACGAAACCACATTAATCTGACATTAACTACTTCGGTGCCAGCTCACGTAAATGACGAGCGACCGCAATCCAGGCACCGATATACCCCAACAAGACGGCACCAAGCAAGAGACTCAGACCGTCGGCGACCGGCACGCCGGCCAGGGCAAAATCGCTGCCGTACAAACCGGCCAGCCCTACTACCGCGTCGTTGAGCCAGTTCAAGCCAAAAGCCAAAACGCCCCAGGACAAAATCCCGGCACCGAAGCCATAAAGCGCGCCCATGTACAGAAAAGGCCTACGCACATAGCTGTCTGTGCCGCCGACCAGTTTAATCACTTCTATCTCGGTGCGGCGGTTTTCAATATGAAGACGAATGGTATTACCTATCACCAAAAGTAATGCAGACACCAACAACACCGTGAGACCGAACACAAAGCGGTCGCCCAGCTTGAGAATGGCCGCCAGACGCTCTACCCAGACTAGATCAAGTTGTGCCTGTTGTACCTTGGGCATCTCTGCGAGTTTTTGTCGCAGGGCCTCAAGCTCTGGCTTGTCGACTTCGTTCGGCGTCACCAGCACCACGCCCGGCAGCGGGTTCTGCGGCAGCTCTTTAAGCGCCTCACCCAGGCCTGATTGCTGCTGGAACTCTTCAAGGGCCTGATCGCGGCTGATGTATTCGGCATCCGCCACGCCCGGCAGGTTCTTGATGTCGTCGCGCAGGTTCTCGCCATCTTTGGCGCTGGTGTCGAGGTCCAGGTACAGCGAAATCTGCGCCGCGCGCTGCCAGGAACCGCCCAGGCGCTCCACATTATTAAGCAGCAGCGACAAACCCATCGGCAGGCTCAGTGCCACAGCCATTACCAGGCAGGTGAAAAAGCTGCCGATCGGCTGCTTGCCCAGGCGGCGCAGGCTGTCGACCAAGCTGGCGCGATGGCTTTCGATCCAGGCGCGCAGCAGCGTGGCGAAATCCGGGCCATCATCTTCGTCGCGTTTTTTCTTCGGCGGTTGCGGGTCGGCGGCTTTTGGCGCCACACGCTCGGAAACCTTGGGGCTGCGAGTCGCTCTCATACGCCAGCCTCCCCGTCGCCGATCAGGCGGCCGCGTTGCAAGGTCAGCATGCGGTGGCGCATACGGGCGATCAGTGCCAGGTCGTGACTGGCGATCAATACGCTGGTGCCCAGGCGGTTGATGTCTTCGAACACGCCCATGATCTCAGCCGCCAGACGCGGGTCGAGGTTACCGGTAGGTTCGTCCGCCAGCAACAAGGCCGGGCGGTGGACAATGGCGCGGGCGATGCCGACGCGCTGTTGTTGGCCGGTGGACAGGTCGCCCGGGTACAGGTCGGTCTTGTCCGACAGTGCCACGCGCTCCAGGGCCGAATCCACACGTTTGACGATTTCAGCCTTGGACAAGCCGAGAATCTGCAGCGGCAAAGCAATGTTGTTGAACACCGTACGATCGAACAGCAACTGGTGGTTCTGGAACACCACGCCGATCTGGCGGCGCAGGAACGGGATCTGTGCATTGCTGATGGTGGCCAGATCCTGGCCGGCCAGCAGCAGCTTGCCGGTGGTCGGGCGCTCCATCGCCAGCAACAGCCGCAACAGCGTACTTTTACCGGCGCCCGAGTGGCCGGTTACAAACAGAAACTCGCCACGCCGTACTCGAAAGCTCAGCTCATGCAAGCCCACATGCCCATTGGCGTAGCGTTTACCGACCTGTTCGAATCGAATCATGAACGCTCCCGCTCGGCGAAAAGTGCCTGTACAAAGGGTTCGGCTTCAAAGGTGCGCAGGTCGTCGATACCTTCACCGACACCGATATAACGAATCGGCAACCCGAACTGTTTGGCCAGGGCGAAGATCACACCACCCTTGGCCGTGCCGTCGAGCTTAGTCAATGCCAGGCCAGTCAGTTGCACCGTCTGGTTGAATTGTTTGGCCTGGCTGATGGCGTTCTGGCCAGTGCCGGCGTCGAGCACCAGCAGCACTTCGTGCGGGGCGTCGGCGTCGAGCTTGCCAATTACGCGGCGCACTTTCTTCAGCTCTTCCATCAGGTTGTCTTTGGTGTGCAGGCGACCGGCGGTATCAGCGATCAACACATCGATGTTACGGGCCTTGGCAGCCTGCACGGCATCGAAAATCACCGAGGCGGAATCGGCGCCGGTGTGCTGGGCGATGACCGGGATCTTGTTGCGCTCACCCCAGACCTGCAACTGCTCCACGGCAGCGGCGCGGAAGGTGTCACCGGCGGCGAGCATGACTTTCTTGCCTTCCGACTGCAGCTTCTTGGCAAGCTTGCCGATGGTGGTGGTTTTGCCAGCGCCGTTGACGCCGACAACCAGGATCACGAACGGCTTGTTCGGCGTGATCACCAGCGGCGCTTCCACCGGCTTGAGCATCGCAGCCAGTTCGGCCTGAAGGGATTTGTAGAGCGCATCGGCGTCGGTCAACTGCTTGCGCGCAACCTTCTGGGTCAGGCTCTGGATGATCACGGCAGTGGCTTCGACGCCCACGTCGGCGGTCAACAGACGGGTTTCGATGTCTTCCAGCAGCTCGTCATCAATAACCTTCTTGCCCAGGAACAGGCTGGCCATGCCTTCGCCGATACTGGCGCTGGT
Organism: Pseudomonas edaphica; assembly: GCF_005863185.1. Lineage (GTDB taxonomy): Bacteria > Pseudomonadota > Gammaproteobacteria > Pseudomonadales > Pseudomonadaceae > Aquipseudomonas > Aquipseudomonas edaphica. Next base: position 1,228 of record NZ_VBVZ01000122.1, on the reverse strand, counting down.
TTTGCTCAGGCCTTGCTTGAGGCGGGCGAAGAAGCCGGTTTTGCTGGTTTCAGCGGGAGCAACAACGGGCTCCGGGGCGACCGGCGGCTCGATAATGGCGGGGGCGGCAACCACCACAGGTGCCGGCGCTGGCTCCACAACCACCGGCGCAGGCGTTTCGATCACTGGCGGCGCTTCGACCACAACCGCCACCGGCTCAACCACGACCGGAATCGTCGGCGTCACGTGCTCAGCCTGCACGTCTTCAACCAGCGCCACAGGCTCTTCGGCCACCGGCAGTTCCAGCCACGACTTGTGCTCTGGCTCTGGCTCAACCTGTGCCGCTGGCTGCAATACGGGCTCAGCCATCGGCAACACCACCGGCGCCGGGGTTTCAGCGACCGGTTCGGCTTCTAATACAGGCTCTGGAATCGGCTCAGGCTGAACCTGTGGCTGTTCGACGACGGTTTCCTGCGGCTTTTTGCGCAGCCATCCGAACAGGCCTTTTTTCTCGCCAGCCGCAGCTGGACTCTTCTTGTCGTCGTTGGAACCAAACATGGAGGACGGCTATCTCAAAGTAGCGATGCGCCAGGGCGCCTCGGTAAATAAATTCGATGCAGAACAGACTGCTTTAACGCTCGCTTGTTCATGCGCAACATTTTGTAAGGCGTAAATAAAGGCCTCAACAAATCGTTTCAATAAAGGACTGAAGCGACAAAATCGGCGAAAAGTAGAAGATCGTCGGGGAAACCCAGCGCCAATTCCTACATTCCTACGACTGAAACCGGGACAAGATGACTGCCACAGTGGCCCTGTCCAAACCGGATCAGTATCCTAGGGCGTGTCATTCCTCATTACCAGTACCGCGTTGTCGCCTAAAAGCATGCCAGGCAAGGCGCAGGTCGCAGGGAATGTGCTTCCCTTGCCAAGACCTGCAACGCAGCCTGGCATGCTTTTAGGCACAACCCGAAGGGCCGGGCCTGCTAGTGTGCAGGGCTGCGTTACTCGGAGCTTATTTGGAAAAACCAAATCGCGCTCCTCGCGCCTGGCCCTGCACACTAGCAGGCTCCGGCGCGGTACTGGTAATGAGGAATGACACGCCCCAACCTCCTCGCCCGCCTAGGCTAAGACCTAGCGGGTAGCCCAACAGGTTAAAACACGAATGATTGCTCTAGCCCGCCGCGCCGCAGGCCTGCTGCTCAGCACAGTTTGTCTGCCTCTTTCAGCCTTGGCTGCCGACCCACAACCC
>NZ_VBVZ01000121.1 GCF_005863185.1 Pseudomonas edaphica | reverse complement strand
GCTCATACACCTCGCCACGAGGCACGAAAAATGCGGTTTCGGAAAGGTTGTTTTCGGCGGCGATGTGGTGAAGCTGCTCTGTGGGCAACCACTCGGTCAGCGGGCAGACGGCCGCCGGGTTACCACCGAAGACCTGTTGGCTGAACGCGTCGACTTGATAGATATCCAGTTTCATCACAGGTGCTCCATGTAGGGAGGCAGGACACTAGCAGTGGGTTACGTGGAGCGTCAAAGTACAGATCCTCAGTTTTTTTGCGCGCATGTGTCCTGGTCAGCCCAGGCGCAACACCATCGCCCCGACGGCAATAATGCCGGCGGCAATGATGCGAGCCTGCGTTAAATGCTCTTTGAGCACCCACGCCGAAATCACTACGCCAAACAGGATCGAGGTCTCACGCAAGGCCGAAACCGTCGCGATGGGCGCGTGTGTCATCGCCCACAACGCCAGGCCGTATGACGCCACAGTGCCTGCACCCCCGACGGCGCCAAACCTCCAGTTACGGGCGACGTAGCGACAGAACGCTGCACGCCGCGCGGCTAAAGCCCACGCGGCGAGCGGGATGCAGGTCAGCAAAAATATCCACAGCGTGTAAGCCGCGGGGGCGCCGGACTTGCGCACGCCAAGGCCATCAATCAGCGTATAGCCGGCTATCACCAAGGCGTTTATCAGCGCCAGCACCAGCCCTTTTTTATGACCGGCCGAGGGCGATACGGCCATGCTCAAGATACCCAGGCAGATCACGCCAATGCCAAGCCAGGCAAACGCCGAGAGTGGCTCGTGCAACACCAGCACACTCACCAACGCCACCAGCAGCGGCGCAGTGCCACGCATGATCGGATAGGTCTGGCTCATGTCGGCAATGCGGTAGGTCGAGGCCACCAGTACGAAATACAACACCTGCAAAACCACCGATGCGCCGATGAAGGGCCAGCTTTCTCTGGCCGGTAGCGCCAGAAACGGGATGGCCGCCAGCGCAATCAATGAAGCGGCGGATGCAATCATGCAGGTGGTCAGCAGCTTGTCGACGCCGCCTTTGACCACCGCATTCCACGTGGCGTGAAGGGCGGCGCCCAACAGGATGATTGCGAATACGCTCAGGCTCATGGATGGCACTCAAAGCAGCATTTTGGGGTGTTAATCGCAGAGAGTATGCCCGAGCACTTTTGTGCAGGCATAAAAAAACGGCCTACCTTTCGGTAAGCCGTTTTTAGTACTTGGTGGCTACGCAGGGACTTGAACCCCGGACCCCAGCATTATGAATGCTATGCTCTAACCAACTGAGCTACGTAGCCAAGTGGCGCGCATTATTCGCGTAGAACGCATATGCGTCAAGCGTTTATTTTAAAATTTTATCTACGCTTTCAACTGTTTAAACAAAATCAGGCCAAACGGCGACGAGTGGTGTGGCGGATACGGGTATTTCAGCCACGAAGATCCCACATGGGTTTTGCGGTGTTCTGCTGACGGTATTCAACGCGTGATCGCAAGGGTGTGGCGCTGTAAACACTTTGACGATGATCCCCAAGGTGCCATTCGGCGCGGCTTGTGATCCTGTTCTGCGCACGGTAAAGCGTCATTCGGTTGGGCAGATATCCCTGCCGCCCAACGCTTGCCCCCCAGGGCTTGCTTACGGATGCTGCGGTGTGTGGGTGACGCGCTTCAGGTGTTCGCGCGCCCGTGACAGACGTGAGCGAACGGTACCGATGGGGATGTCCAGCACGTCGGCGGTGTCCTGGTAACTGCCATCGGTTTCCAGGGAGGCATATAACGTCTTGCGCATCTCAGCCGGCAAATGATCGATGGCGTTCAAGGTTTTTTCCAGCCGGCGGTTGACCTCGAATTCCCAATCCAGATTCTTGTTTTCTTCCTGGCCGTGCCACAGCGATTCATCGAACTCGCAATGCACCGGTTTGGCATACAGGCGCCGGAAATGGTTGCGGACCAGGTTCTGCGCAATGCCGCACATCCAGGTACTGAGGGTAGCCTGGCCACTGAACCGCTCTCTGTTACGCCATGCCTCCAGGTAGGTCAGTTGCAGGATGTCGTCGGCGTCTTCGGGATTGAGTACGCGTTTATGAATAAAACGCCGGAGTTTTTTTTGCTGGTCGTCCGTCAGTTGGAGCATGAATTGAGGCGAGTCGCCAACGAGCTGCGCTAAAGCTTCAATAGGAATATTCACGATTTTTTCCTCAGGGTAGACGCTATCGAAATAATTTCGACGGGAACCCCTTTAGCACTGGCTGTGCCAAACAAAAAAATCTTATAACTTGCTGATTTATATATATAAATAAATTGAAATAGTGTGATTTTGCGCAGGTACTTGCAAAACGATTGGCGGCTTTGTGCAGGTATTTTCAAAGCGGGGAGTGTGGGTGGTTTTTATGGAACCGTATGGCACCGGGTTGCCACATAGAGACACAAACTCCCTGTCCTGGCATGCCCATGAAAGTCGAATTCAACCCCGATCTGCACAGAATCCAGCGCTTGGACCCATCCGTTTCAGAGAAGGTCGCCACGACCCCATCGCAGGATGCCGCGCCAGGTTTTGATGCGCTCGCGGGCATCTTCAGCCAGGAAGCTGCGGCCCATGGCACTGCGTTGACCCGACGTGCCATTGGGGGGCCTGTGACGCCGGTCGAGCAGCTCGCGCAGTTGTATGATCGACTGGGCCATCCCGCCCAGAAAAGCCTGGCAAAGATGGTCATCGTGGCCAGGCAGTATCTGGAGCGCCAGCTTAGTCTCGAAAAATTGGTGGACCTCACGGGTGGAGACCCTGCACGTACCTATGTCGTGCTTCGTCAGCTTACGGCGCAGGCCGAGGCGCAGGTGCGCCAGACCCAATCCGCGTTGACGCGTGATGCGCAAGTCAAGAGCGAGGCAGCGTTGGCTCGGGCAGCGCTGGCGAGGCTGGAGATTCAGTACAAGAGGGAAATACAGGCGGGCCTTAATATTGCCCTGGCGTTGCAGTCAGGCAGTGACGATCCGGCGCAATGCCAGGCGATACGTACGCTCTACTACGCCAATGTGGTCGTGCGCCAATCCCTGGCCAGCATGATGCAGGCGCTTTTGAAAGAGTACGGTGGCGAGCAGTTTACGGTCGGGCTCAACCTCATGCGCCGGGCCCTGGCGGATGATATTGCGGCGTACGTCTCATCGATTCCCACCGCCAAATTGCGCACGCTTTTGTTGGGGTTACAGAGCTGCGGTCAATTGGGCGGGGTACTGTCCAATTGCCAGGACCTGGTTCAGCGTCTGAACGTTGAGCACGACGCCGTTGACCTGTTGCAGCGTCTGTTGGGTTATGCCGGCAATGGCATTGCCCCCTCCGAGGTTCAACTGCTGGCGGATGAATTGGCTGGGGATGCGGCGGCCCGCCAACTGGCCTCTCTCAATGCGCTCTATCCCGTGATCAAAGGTTTGCCTGCGGCCTTATGGCGCGACTCGCGGGGGCGCGAGGAGGCTTTGCATAACTTCCTGCTGGTGATGGATGAGTTCACGCGCCTGGAGAAGGGCCAGATTGAGCCGAGGGCGTTGATGTGACGGTGCTGGCGTTTATCAACCACTGGCTGCTCAAGGTTGCACAACGTGCTGAAGTCCTTGGTGCTGTGGTGGTACTGGCCATCGTCTTTATTTTCATCGTGCCGCTGCCGACCTGGCTGGTGGACATCCTCATTGCGCTCAATATCTGTATTGCCTGCTTGTTGATTGTGCTGGCGTTGTACCTGCCCGGGCCTTTGGCGTTTTCGTCATTCCCCTCGATTCTGCTGTTGACCACGATGTTTCGCCTGGCACTGTCTATCGCGACCACGCGTCTGATCCTGCTGGAGCAGGACGCCGGCGACATCGTCGAGGCGTTCGGCAACTTTGTGGTCGGTGGCAACCTGGCGGTAGGGTTGGTGATCTTCATGATCCTCACCCTGGTCAACTTCCTGGTCATCACCAAGGGCTCGGAGCGGGTTGCCGAAGTGGCCGCACGCTTCAGCCTGGACGCGATGCCCGGCAAGCAGATGTCCATCGACAGCGACTTGCGTGCGGGACTGATCGACGGCAATCAGGCGCGGGACAAGCGCGACCAGTTGTCCCGCGAGAGTCAGTTGTTCGGCGCCATGGACGGCGCCATGAAGTTCGTCAAGGGTGACGCTGTTGCAGGCCTGGTGATCGTGCTGATCAACCTGTTGGGCGGTTTTTCCACGGGTATGTTCCAGCATGGCATGAGCGCCAGCGAATCCATTGCGTTGTATTCGGTGCTGACCATCGGTGATGGTTTGATTGCGCAAATCCCTGCGCTGCTGATCTCGCTGACGGCGGGCATGATCATCACCCGCGCCGCACCGGATGGGCGCCGGGGCGTGACTAACATGGGCGCAGAAATTGCCCGTCAGATGACCAGCGAACCCAAGAGCTGGATGATTGCGTCAGTGGGCATGCTCGCGTTTGCGGCGTTGCCCGGCATGCCGACCCTGGTATTTATTCTTATCTCACTGATGACCGGCTCCCTGGGCTATTACCTTGCGCGCCAACGTCAACGGCAAGAGGCGCCCGAGGCCGAGGCCACGCAGGCCGTGCGCCCGGAAGAAAACGGTGACGAGGACTTGCGCGGGTTTGACCCGTCGCGCCCCTATCTCTTGCAATTTTCTCCCGTCTTGCGCGGAACGCCTGAGGTGATCGAGCTGGTTCATGGCCTTCGTCAGACGCGTAATGCTCTCGTTGCGAATATCGGGCTCACGCTGCCGCCGTTTGAAGTCGAACTCAACGACTCGTTGGCGGACGACGAAATGCGCTTCTGCGTACACGAGGTGCCGATGATCAAGGCCTCGGTTGTCACCAATGTGGCCGTAGAGCGTAAAGCCTTGGCACAGGTGCCCGAGCACGCAATACCAGGCCTGGCTGAACGCGATGAGCAAGATTGGGTGTGGTTGGCGCAGGATGATCCTTTGCTCGATGACCCCCTGCTGGAGCGCTTCAGTGCGACGAGCTTGATCGTCGAACGCATGAAGCAAGCGATGATGCTGTCCGGCCCCCAGTTTCTGGGAATCCAGGAGAGTAAGTCGATCCTCAGTTGGCTTGAACATAACCAGCCGGAATTGGTACAGGAGCTGCAGCGAATCATGCCGCTGTCGCGTTTCTCGGCAGTCCTGCAACGCCTGGCAGGCGAAGGCGTACCGCTGCGTGCTGTGAGGCTGATCGTCGAGTCGCTGATTGAATACGGCCAGCATGAGCGAGAGCCGGACGCGTTGGCGGACTACGCGCGCATTGCGCTTAAAGCGCAGATTTTTCACCAATACAGTGAGGCCGACGGCCTGCATGCCTGGTTGCTGTCCCCACAGACCGAAAACGTGCTGCGCGAATCGCTGCGCCAGACCCAGACCGGGGTGTTTTTCGCCCTTGATAATGACAGCAGCGCTTCACTGATCAACCTGCTCAACCAAGCCTTCGTGGCCCGGCCAAAAAGCAAAAGCGTGATGTTGGTTGCACAGGATTTACGCAGCCCTTTGCGCACTCTTTTGCTTGAAGAATTCAACCATGTACCTGTGATGTCTTTTGCCGAATTGGGGAGCACCTCAAAGGTAAAAGTGTTGGGGCGTTTTGACCTCGGTCAGACTGACCTGATGCGTGGTACTGCGGCATGAGAAGTGCGCCAGTTTCTGCACAGGAGAGCGCTCAATGATGTTTGAGCTGCGTGTTCTCGATGGCCTGCACCAAGGGGCTGCGCTGCCGCTGTTTGGTGAACAGTGGAGCATCGGTGCTCATGCAGAGGCTGACTTGGTGCTCAGCGATCCGGGGATCGCCGAGCAGCATGCGTTGTTGCGGCTGGTCGGATCCAGTTGGTCGGTGCAGGCCCAGGCAGGGCTGTTGCAGGATGCGAAAGAGCAGGTAGTGGCACAGATCACGAATCTGGCGCTGGGCGAACAGTTTGGCGTGGGCGCCATACGGTTGTATGTCGCCGTGGCGGATCAGCCCTGGCCCGAAGCACCCGCCCCGGCCACACCGGCCAAGGTTTCGGCCAAGGTGACGGCCAGGAAAACGTCCCCGCCGTTGACGTTGTCGTCGTTGGGACACTCGCAGCAAAAGCGCCTGATCAGTGTGGTGCTGGTGGTTGCCGTCATCCTCATGGTGGTGGGTATTGCCTCCACGGGCGAGCGTGATCCCCAGGCCTCGTTGATGCCGGCAGTGCCCCACAGAGTCGAGCTGGCCTCGCCATTCGAGGTGCGCCAACAGTTGCTGAATATGCTCAGTGAGCGTGATTTGAGCCAGCGGGTCAGTTTGCAGGTCATCAATGGCCAGGTTGCACTCAACGGCGATGTTTCCGAGGAGGATCTGGCGTTGGTGACGCGCATGCTCGACCGCTTTGGTGAGCAGTTCGACAGCGTTGTACCGGTGATCAGCCGGGTGCGTGCGCGTAACAATGAGTTGCCGTTCAAGATCGTTCAGATTATCGGAGGGGCGAACGGTCACGTTGTGCTGGAGGACGGAACCCGACTGTTTGTGGGGGACCAAGTGGACGACTTGCGCCTGGTGATGATTGACAACAGCAAGGTGGTTTTCGAAGGCGCGCAGCGTTATGAGGTGCGCTGGTGATTAAGGATTTGCAGGCGCGTCTCGACACTTGGCAGCGGCACCAGACCCAGACGTTGGCAGGTTTTGCTCCGGTGACAATGCGCGGGCGTGTGCAACGTGTGAACGGCATGTTACTGCAATGTCGGCTGCCTCAGGCACGTATAGGCGACTTGTGCCAGGTGGAAAAACAAGGCGATTACATGCTCGCCGAAATTATTGGTTTCGACCAGCAGGATGCCGTGCTCAGTGCGCTGGGTAACCTGGAAGGTGTGCGTGTGGGGGCCAGCGTAGAGCGCCTGGGCATATCCCATCAGGTACAGGTCAGCGAGAAGCTGCTGGGCCAGGTACTGGATGGATTTGGGCGGCCAATTACCGGCGAAGGCGCCAGCGCTTTTGCACTGGTCGACTCACCGGATACCAGCGCTGTGTTGTGCGAAGCGCCTTTGCCCACCGATAGGCCGCGAATCAACCGCGCGCTGGCCACCGGCGTGCGTTCGATCGATGGGCTGTTGACGCTGGGGGAGGGGCAGCGTGTCGGCCTGTTTGCCGGGGCCGGCTGCGGCAAGACCACATTGCTGGCGGAGATAGCCCGCAACGTTGAGTGTGACGTGATTGTGTTCGGCCTGATCGGTGAGCGAGGCCGAGAGCTGCGCGAGTTTCTTGATCATGAACTCGATGATCAACTGCGCGCCAAAGCGGTGTTGGTGTGTGCCACCTCTGATCGTTCGAGCATGGAGCGGGCACGCGCAGCCTTCACGGCGACAGCCTTGGCCGAAGGCTTCCGAAGCAAGGGCAAGCGCGTGCTGCTTTTGATCGATTCCCTCACACGGTTCGCCAGGGCCCAGCGAGAAATTGGCCTCGCCGCCGGCGAGCCTCTGGGCCGTGGTGGCCTGCCACCTTCGGTATACAGCCTGCTGCCGCGGTTGGTCGAGCGTGCCGGGTTGACGCGCGAAGGCGTGATCACGGCGATCTACACGGTGCTGATCGAGCAGGACTCCATGAGCGACCCGGTGGCCGATGAAGTTCGCTCGCTGCTCGACGGCCATATCGTGCTGTCTCGCAAGCTGGCCGAGCGTGGGCACTATCCGGCGGTGGACGTATTGGCCAGCCTTTCGAGGATCTTGAGCAACGTCGCCGAGCCTGGGGATATCCAGGCTGGCACGGCGTTACGTCGGCTGTTGTCGGCGTACCAGCAGATCGAGCTGATGCTCAAGCTGGGCGAGTACCAGCCGGGTAGCGATGTATTGACCGACTTGGCGGTAGACAGTCGCAGCGCAGTGGACAGTTTTCTGCGCCAGGACTTGCGTGAACCCTCGCCAATGGCGGAAACACTGGAGCAACTCAAGGAGCTGACGGCCTATGTCCCATTCTGACGTGTCGATGGCTGAAATCGAGACCCTGCGCCGTCATCGGGCCGATCGCGCTGAGCGTGCATTGCGTGAGGCCAAGCGAGCACGGCAAACCCTGCAGGCACATATCCAGGATGCCCAGCAAACCCTTGAGCAAACCCGCCAGGAGGAGGCTCGGCAAAGTGCGCAGTTGCTCAGCCAGCATCAGGGCCAGGTGCTGACGCTCAAAGCGCTGAAGTCCTGGGGGTTACAAGAACGTTCATTGTCGGCAAGCACTCTGCGGGACGAAGGCCAGGTGCAAGCACTGCGAGCGCAGCACACGGAAAAGGAAATAGAGGTTGGCAGTGCCCAGAAGTACGCCACGGAGTGTTTGCGCCAGGTGGAAAAACTTCAGGAACTGTCCAAATTGCTCGCTCAGGAATCGATATGAAACAGGTTTCAAATGCCGCTCCTGAGCAGCGACGCATGCGCGAACTCCGGGAGGAGCGCGAACCCTCCGTGGCGGCCTACGTTCCCTTGGAGCAAGGGCGACTGTTTGCTTATCTGCTTGCAGGCGGTGCTGCAGAGAAACGTTTCGGACATTCGCGCATGGACATCAAGGCCTCAGTCGAGGCAGCCAGGGCCGATATGTTGGTCGAACAATTGGTGGCGCCTATACAGGCGGGTGGGCAGTGGCCGCTGCAGTTTGTGCTGTGCATGCCGCGCCTGGGGCGGGTTAACGCACTTGTACACCGTGAGCAGAACACCTGGGCCATTGAGCTGGACGCAGAGGAAGAGGCAACCAACCGTTGGCTGCGTGGCGTGCGGCAGCAATGCCAGGAACGATGCACGCAAGCCTTGGGGCAGCCGGTCAAGTTCTACCTGCCAGGTACCCGTTCATGATGAAGGTGCCCTTTTTGACATTGCCTGTGGTCAAGCACAGCACGGTCGCTGCGCGCCGCAGGCTGGGGCGTGGGCTGCGCTTGCCGTTTAAGGTTGCCGGGCAAGAGGGTGAACTGCTCATTGAACCCGGGCGTGCCCCTGTTGGCGGCGAGGCGTTGTGCTTCGAAACCGCCCTCGGTGTATTGGCGCTCGCTGAAGCGGGGCCGCTGTTGAGCCTGCTGGGCGAATGCCCTGTGCCATTGGCCAAGGCAGGCAACGATCCACATTCTTGGTTCTGGCCGCTGTTTGAGCAGCACCTCAGTCCCCAAGTCAAAGCGCTGTTTGGCTATATGCGATTGCTGGTGACTGCGCGTCCCGCAGGTTTCGGCTGCAGGTTGAGCGTGACGTTGGGGGCCTCTCGGGTCGTAGGTTATGTGTGGCTGGCTCACCAGAGCTTTCTAGCGTTGTGCGATGCCGCACCTTGGCGCTCTATCGCCGCGCCGATGCCGGCGTCGTTCAAGCTGGCCATTGCCGTGCCCCTTGGGCGCGTGCAGTTACCGCTGGCACAAGTGCGCAACCTGCGGGCTGGCGATGTGTTGGTGCTTGAGCAGGCTTTTTTTCAACCCCAGGGCAATGGCTACGTGCAGGTTGGCAGGCAGCGCCTTCATGGCTGCATTGACGACGACACCGGGCCGCTGTGCCTGACCCTGACTTCTATAGAGGACACGAGTGTGGACGAGGACTTTTCAGCAGCCTATTACGCTGAGCCGGAAGACGAACCAGTGATGGAAGTGTTCGGGCATGAACCGTTCGATGAGCTGAGCATGTCGCTGAGCGTGCGTTGCGGTGTGCTGAACCTGACCCTGGGCGAACTGCGCAACCTGGTTGAGGGTTCAGTATTGGGTATTACCGGTTATGCGCCGGGAATGGCCGGCCTGTACTACGGTGATCGGCCGATCGGCCAGGGGCAGTTGGTGGAAGTGGATGGGCGCTTGGGCCTGCAAGTGACGCGAGTGGTTTTTTCTCGATGAGTATTCAGGGCATAGATCCCTTCGTACTTGCGCTGTTCCTGGGGGCATTGTCGCTGATGCCCATGCTGCTGATCGTGTGTACGGCGTTCTTGAAGATTGTCATTGTACTGATGATCACCCGCAACGCTATCGGCGTGCAGCAAGTGCCTCCCAGCATGGCTATCAATGGCATCGCGCTGGCGGCGACGCTGTTTATCATGGCGCCTGTGGGTTACGAGATCGCCGAGAGCGTCAAGGTTTCGCCGCTGGATTTGAGCAGTGTGCAGATGGCCCTGCACACCGGCGGTGAGGCAATCAAACCCTTACGTGCATTCATGCTGCGCAATATTGACCCGGATGTGTTGACGCACTTGCTGGAAAATACCGGGCGCCTGTGGCCGGCAGCCATGGCGCAGGAAGTCCAGCGAGAAGACTTGATTCTGTTGGTGCCTGCCTTTGTGCTGTCGCAATTGCAGGCGGGGTTCGAGATCGGCTTCCTCATCTACATTCCGTTCATTGTGATCGACCTGATTGTCTCCAATTTGCTACTGGCATTGGGCATGCAAATGGTCTCGCCGATGACCATTTCCTTGCCGCTCAAACTGTTGTTGTTCGTGATGGTTTCCGGGTGGTCACGGCTGCTCGACAGCCTCTTCTTTTCTTATCTCTGAGTGGCGTATGGAACCGATCGTGCTGTTCAAGCAGGGCATGCTGCTGGTCGTGGTGTTGTCGGCACCGCCGTTGATTGTGGCGGTGGTGGTCGGCGTATTGACCTCCCTTGTACAGGCGCTGATGCAGGTACAGGACCAGACCTTGCCGTTTGGCATAAAGCTGGTGGCAGTGGGTGTCACGCTGGTCATGACGGGGCGTTGGATCGGTGTGGAGTTGATTCAGCTGATCAATCTGACATTCGACATGATCTCTCGCTCTGCGCTGAACTGAGGTCTTGCCTGTGCTGCAGTATCTTGATTACCTGCCCAGCCTGTTGATTGGCATGGCGCGAATCTACCCTTGTGCCTTTCTGGTCGCGGCGTTTTGTTTTCAACATATCCGCGGGATGCCGCGCCACGCCATTGTGGCAGTACTGGCACTGCTGCCTGCACCGGGTATATATGCCACCTTCGCCGACCAGGAATTCTCTACGCTGATGCTCAGCGCGTTGGTGCTCAAGGAGGCGGCCCTGGGGACCTTGCTGGGCGTATTACTGTCGATGCCGTTCTGGATGTTCGAGGCGGTGGGGGCGCTGCTGGATAACCAGCGGGGAGCCTTGGCGGGTGGCCAGCTCAACCCTTCGCTTGGCCCGGATGCCACACCCATCGGGCATCTGTTCAAGGAGCTGGCGATTTTTTTGTTGATGGCCACCCTGGGGCTTGGAGCACTGACGCAGGTGATCTGGGACAGCTACTCGGTCTGGCCGCCTACCGTTTGGTTTCCACTTCCGCACGCCAATGGGTTTGGCATGTTTCTCAACCTGCTCGGCGACACGTTCACCCACATGATGCTCTACGCTGCACCTTTTATCGCGGTGCTGCTGTTGTTGGAGTTTGGCGTTGCCCTGTTAGGACTTTATAGCCCGCAGTTGCAGGTGAGTACGCTGGCCCCACCGGTCAAGTGCCTGGCGGGTATTGGTATTTTGCTGTTGTATTTTGAACTGTTGCAGGACCTGATCGTCGGCCGCTTAAGCCTGCTGGGCGAGCTCAAGCACGCCCTGGGGCTGATGTTCAAGGTGGCGATGCCATGAGTGATTCCGGTGAGAAAAAACACCCGGCCAGTGCCAAGAAACTGCGTGATCAACGCAAGAAAGGCCAGGTTGCCCAAAGCCAGGATGTCGGCAAGCTTCTGGTGCTGACAGCCATCAGCGAGATCGCGCTATGGACCGCTGACCGCAGCCTGCAGCGGTTTCAGGAAATGATGCTGCTGCCGATATCCCGCATCAGCCGACCCTTTGTGTCAGCCTTGGAAGAGGTGCTGCTCGACGCCATGGTGGTGTTTTTTTCCTTTGCGTTGCTGATGGCTTCAGTGGCAATCGCCGTCAAGCTGCTCAGTAGCTGGATGCAGTTCGGCTTGCTGTTCGCGCCGGAAATCCTGAAGTTGGATTTCAAGCGCCTCAACCCCCTTAGTCAGCTCAAACAGATGTTCTCCGCCCAGTCGCTGATGAACCTGTTGATGGGGGTCGCCAAGGCGGTGTTGTTAGGCGTGGTGTTGTACGCGGTGATCGGTCCTTCCCTTGGGGCCTTGATCAACTTGGCCAACAGCGACCTGTCCAGTTATATCCTGGCGCTGATTGATCTGTTTCGTTACCTGTTGCATGTGTGCCTGGGCCTGTTGCTGGTGTTGGCACTTCTCGACCTGACGCTGCAGAAACACTTCTTTGCCAAGCGCATGCGCATGACCCAGGTCGAGGTGGTCAAGGAATACAAGGACATGGAAGGCGACCCCCATGTGAAGGGCCAGCGACGGTCGCTGGCGCAGCAATTGGCTCAGGAGGAGCCAAAGGTCAAGTTGCCCAAGCTGGAAGAGTCCGACATGTTGGTCGTCAACCCGACGCACTTTGCCGTCGCGTTGTATTACCGCCCCGGCAAGACACCGCTGCCGTTGCTGGTGGACAAAGGCACGGATGCCGACGCGCGTGAACTGATCAAAAGGGCTAAAGCGGCTGACGTGCCGGTCATTCAGTGTGTATGGCTGGCCCGCACGCTCTACACCAATAAGCTCGGCGCCAGTATCCCTCGTGAAACCCTGCAGGCTGTCGCGCTGATCTACCGCACCTTGCGTGAGTTGGATGATGAAGCCAAGCGCGAAACCCTGGAGTTGCCTGAGCTGGAACAACGCTGATCAACGCGTGGCGCGGGCATCCAATGCATCAAGGTTGGCCAGTGAAAGCAAGCGGCTGACGGCACTATCAAGCGCGTTGTGGTGCGTAGGCAGCGAGCGCCAGATGACCAGGGTCCCTTGGGCGTCGAGATAGACAAAGCAACCGTCGTACCTCACTGCTTGTTCAAAACGTCGCTCCAGTGCCCGCTGCACCTGCCCGGCTTGTAATGCTTCGCGCGCGATGTGTAAGGCCAACCCCGGGCGGGTGCCGGCTTGCAGCGTACACAGGTGGATACCTGGGAGGAGTTGCAGGTGGGCGGCAACGCCTCTGCGCACGTCGGCCAAAAAAACCTGACGATGCAATGCATCGTCAGGCTGTGTCGTGAGTCTCATCGTTCCAGGGAAATGGTCTGGTAGTCTGCCCGCTCCCCAGAGGGGCCGGAGTCTACGCGCATCTCTGGTGGCCACCAGACCACCATTTTGTCACTGCTCGATTGCGGGCGCGTGCAGGAGTCGCCCTTGCAGGTTGGCGTACAGCCGGCGGCGATCATTGCTGCGCCGATCAGGATAATAC
>NZ_VBVZ01000120.1 GCF_005863185.1 Pseudomonas edaphica | reverse complement strand
GGTGATGCTATCGCAGGCAAGCCAGCTCCCACACAAGCCCACACACACATTTTGATTGGGTTTGCAGGCCTGGCGGCTTAGTCGCCGGTTGCAATCTGCCGTGTGGGGTCGGTAATCCACTCACTCCACGACCCCGCATACAACTTGCCCAACGGGTAACCGGCCAAACTCAAGGCAAACAAGTTGTGGCACGCCGTCACGCCCGAACCGCAGTACGCCACCAGTTCATCCGGTGACCGGCCCTGCAACTGTGCGGCGAAGCGCTGCTTGAGCTGATCGGCCGGTAGAAAGCGGCCATCACTGCCCAGGTTTTCGGTGAACGCTGCACATTGTGCACCGGGAATGTGCCCGGCAATCGGATCAATCGGCTCTACCTCGCCGCGAAAACGCACCGCTGCACGGGCGTCGATCAAGGTGAGGCCCGGCTCACCCAGGCGTTTTTGCAAATGCTCGGCGTCCAGCAGCAGGCGGTTGTCCGGCTTACCGGCAAACGCTCCCGGCTCCACCACCGGTGCATCGAGGCTCAACGGGAAACCGGCGGCGTGCCAGGCCTTGAGGCCACCGTCCAGGATAAACACCCCGTCGCGCTTACCCAGCCAGGCCAGCAACCACCAGGCGCGGGCGGCATAGGCGCCAGGGCCGTCGTCGTACAGGACGATGTCGGTGTTGGCATGGATGCCCCAGGCCCGCAGTTGCGCAACCAAAGTGTCCGCCGCCGGTAACGGGTGGCGGCCGGTCACGCCTTTGGTCACCGGCCCACTGAGATGACGCTCCAAGTCGGCATATTGCGCGCCTTCGATATGCCCTTCGGCATAGCTGCACAGCCCGTAGTCCGGGTCTTCGAGGGCAAAACGACAATCCAGGATCACCAGCCCCGCGGCCTTTTGGCGTTCGGCCAATTGCTGGGGGCTGATCAGTTGGGCAAGCGACATGACGGGCTCCTGTGAACAGATTCGGGAAAGGTCCTACTTCACTTCTTCCAGTGCCTGGTTCAACGGCACGTAAAACTCTTTGAACAAGGCATCCACCGCCTCTTTCGCCTGGGGCGTGACAAACCCCGCCTCCAGCACCAGCACCTGATACACACCGCGCTTGATCGCTTCGGCGCTCAAGTGCGCGGAGTTCTCATTGGTGGTGCACAGGAACCGCACCCAAGAGGTGAGGATGATCCAGGCATTAAGGGTCAGTGCCTCGGTTTGCACCGGGTCCATACTGAGGATGCCAGCGTCGACAAACCCTTGGTAAATGGCCCCGCCCTGGATCAGGCAGCGCTGGGAAAACCGCCGGTAGCCGGTGGCCAGTTCCGGGTCGCTTTCCAGCAGGTGTTCGAGGTCTCGGTGCAGGAAGCGGTAGCGCCACATGCCGGCCAGCACGGCCTGCAGGTAAAAGCGCTTGTCTTCGACAGTCACCGCGCGGCCCTGTGGCGGGCGCAGGAAACTGTCCACCAGCGCTTCGTACTCACGAAACAGCACGGCGATGATCGCCTGCTTGTTGGGGAAGTGGTAGTACAGGTTGCCCGGGGAAATTTCCATATGGGCGGCGATATGGTTGGTACTGACGCTGCGCTCACCCTGCTGGTTAAAAAGCTCCAGGCTGGTTTGCACAATGCGCTCGCTGGTCTTTACTCGTGGTGCCATAGGGGATCAGCTTCTGAACACGGGATGGGGCATCTTACGGCCTATCCTTGTCAGGATAAATCCGCATGTTGCTGCAATGACATTTGACAATTTAGAGCAATGACTCTAAAAATCCAGGCAGACCTATAACAATCTGGAACTGCGCCATGTCTGCCAACGTTGCCTACCTGCAAGATTCCCAGGCGCTGGATCAACTCCAGGACCTGTT
Source organism: Pseudomonas edaphica (assembly GCF_005863185.1). Taxonomy (GTDB): domain Bacteria; phylum Pseudomonadota; class Gammaproteobacteria; order Pseudomonadales; family Pseudomonadaceae; genus Aquipseudomonas; species Aquipseudomonas edaphica. The sequence continues at coordinate 11,353 of NZ_VBVZ01000120.1, read as the reverse complement.
CGACGCCCAACGTCGCGCCTATGCGGCCAACCCGATGCCGCCAGCTGCACAGCGCCAGCAGTGGCTAAAGGCTTTACGCGACGTGCTCAGCGACGAACGCCAGGCGCTGATCACCGCGATCAGCCAGGACTTCAGCCACCGCAGCGCAGACGAAACCCTGTTCGCCGAGTTGATGCCCAGCCTGCATGGCATTCACTACGCCAGCAAACACCTCAAAGGCTGGATGAAACCTTCCCGGCGTGCGGTAGGCATTGCCTTCCAACCAGCGTCAGCCAAAGTCATCTACCAGCCGCTGGGTGTGGTCGGGGTGATTGTGCCCTGGAATTACCCGTTGTACTTGGCCATCGGCCCGTTGGTCGGGGCTTTGGCGGCGGGAAACCGGGTGATGCTCAAACTCAGCGAATCCACGCCCGCCACGGGCGAACTGCTGAAGGCGCTGCTGGCCAAAATCTTCCCCGAAGACCTGGTGTGCGTGGTGCTGGGCGAGGCCGAAGTGGGCATGGCATTTTCCAAATTGCGCTTCGATCACCTGCTGTTCACCGGCGCCACCAGCATCGGCAAACACGTGATGCGCGCAGCGGCCGAGCACCTGACACCGGTTACCCTGGAGCTCGGTGGCAAGTCGCCAGCCATTGTTTCCGCGGACGTGCCACTCAAAGACGCCGCCGAGCGCATTGCCTTCGGTAAATGCCTGAATGCCGGGCAAACCTGCGTGGCACCGGATTACGTGTTGGTGCCGGAAGACCGCGTTGAAGGTTTCGTCGAGGCCTACAGCAACGCCGTTCGCGGGTTTTATCCGACCCTGGCCGACAACCCGGACTACACCGCCATCATCAATGAGCGGCAACAGGCCCGGCTCAATGCCTACGTCAAAGACGCCACCGACAAGGGCGCCACCCTGATACCGCTGTATGACCAGGGCCAGGCACGGCGTATGGCCCATAGCCTGTTGCTGAATGTCAGCGACGAGATGACGGTGATGCAGGACGAAATCTTCGGCCCGGTGCTGCCGATCGTGCCTTATCGCGGCCTCGACCAAGCGTTTGCCTACATCAACCAGCGCCCTCGCCCACTGGCCCTGTATTACTTCGGCTACAACAAAGGCGAACAGAACCGCGTGCTCCACGAAACCCATTCCGGCGGTGTTTGCCTCAACGACACGCTGCTGCATGTGGCCCAGGACGATATGCCCTTTGGCGGCATCGGCCCGTCGGGCATGGGCCATTACCACGGCCATGAAGGCTTCCTCACGTTCAGCAAGGCCAAAGGGGTGCTGGTCAAACAGCGCCTGAACGCGGCGAAACTGATCTACCCGCCTTACGGCAAAGCCATCCAGAAGTTGATCCAGAAGCTGTTTATCCGCTGATTCCGCCACCCTCGGGATAACAATAACAATGAACCCTAGCCTGACTGAAACACCCGCGCTGTCACGGCGCGGCGTTCTGAAAATCGGCCTGTGCGCCAGCGCATTCCTGGCCACCGCCGGCTTGGGGGCCAGCCTCAGCGGCTGCTCCAGCAGCACCCCGGCCAGTGGCTTTGCCATGCTGCGCAGCAGCGACTTGCCGTTTTTGCGCGCAATCATCCCGGTGTTGCTCGAAGGCGCAGCTAGCGCCCAGGACGTGGTCGCCGGTATCGAAGACACCCTGAAAAAACTCGACTACAGCCTGCAAAACCTGTCGCCGGAGATGTTCAAGCTCACCCAGCAACTGTTCGACGTGCTGAGCATGGGCATCACCCGTGGCCCGTTGACCGGCATTTGGGGCAGTTGGGAAAACGCCAGCAGCGATCAGATCCGCAACTTCCTGCACCGCTGGGAGAACAGCTACCTGAACCTGCTGCGCATGGGCCAGGGCTCGCTGCTCAAGCTGGTGATCATGGCCTGGTACTTCCGGCCGCAATCCTGGGCGCATTGCGGCTACCCCGGCCCACCGAAGATCTAGCCCTGGCAACCCAATCAAACATGTGGGAGCTGGCTCGCCTGCGATAGCGATGTATCAGCCAGAAATGAAAGGCAGGCAGACCGCCATCGCAGGCAAGCCAGCTCCCACACTGAATGCAACTTCGTATAAAAATAAGAGTGCTCTTCTATGCCCGTACCCGATCTGTTCCGCGATGGCCTGGCCCGTGGCTGGAAAACCCACAATGGCGCCGCCCTCAGCAATGACCTGACCCTGGAAGCCGATGTGGCCATTATCGGCAGTGGCGCGGGTGGCGGCACCACTGCCGAGATCCTCAGTGCTGCGGGCTACAAAGTACTGCTGATCGAAGAAGGCCCGCTCAAGACCAGCAGCGACTTCAAGCTGCTCGAAGACGAAGCCTACGCCAGCCTCTACCAGGAAGGCATCGGCCGCATGAGCAAGGACGGCGCGATTACTATCCTGCAGGGGCGTGCCGTCGGCGGCACCACGCTGATCAACTGGACCTCAAGCTTTCGCACACCCGATGCCACCCTCGCCCACTGGGCCAGTGAATATGCAGTCAAGGGCCACAGCAGCGCAGAAATGGCGCCGTGGTTCGAAAAAATGGAACAGCGCCTGGGCATCGCCCCTTGGGCCATTCCACCGAATGCCAACAATGATGTGATCCGCAAAGGCTGCGAAAAGCTCGGCTATAGCTGGCACGTGATCCCCCGCAACGTGCGCGGCTGCTTCAACCTGGGTTACTGCGGCATGGGGTGCCCGGTCAACGCCAAGCAATCGATGTTGGTGACCACCATTCCCTCCACCCTGGAAAAGGGCGGCGAACTGCTCTACCTCGCCCGCGCCGAACACCTGAAATACAGCGGCGACACCATCAGCAGCCTTGAATGCGTGGCCATGGATGAGCGTTGCGTGGCGCCTACCGGGCGCAAGATCACGGTCAAGGCCAAGCATTACGTGCTCGCGGGCGGTGGCATCAACATCCCGGCGCTGTTGATGCGCTCGGACGCGCCCGACCCGCATTCGCGGCTGGGCAAGCGTACCTTCCTGCATCTGGTGAATTTCTCCGCGGGGCAGTTCGACGAGGTGATCAATCCGTTCTATGGCGCTCCGCAGTCGATCTATTCCGATCACTTCCAGTGGCAGGACGGCACCACCGGCAAGATGTCTTACAAATTGGAGGCGCCGCCGCTGCATCCAGGCCTGGCCAGCACGCTGTTCGGCGGCTACGGCACCGGGAACGCGCTGGACATGAGTCAGTTGCCCCACACCCACGCCATGCTCGCCCTGCTGCGCGACGGCTTTCACCCCGACAGCCCCGGCGGCACGGTGGAATTACGTGGCGACGGCACACCGGTGCTCGACTATCAGGTCTCGGACTACGCCTGGGACGGCCTGCGCCGTGCGTTTCATACCATGGCCGAGATTCAGTTCGCGGCGGGCGCCAAGTCGGTCAAGCCGCTGCATCACGATGCACGCTACGTGAATACCCTGGCCGAGGCACGCAGCCTGATCGATGGCCTGAGCCTGGAACTGCACCGCACCACGCTGGGCAGCGCCCATGTGATGGGCGGTTGCGCCATGGGCGAGGACCCGAAAAACGCGGTGGCCGACAGCCTCGGCCGTCATCATCAATTGCGTAACCTGTCGATCCACGACGGCTCGCTGTTCCCCACCAGCATTGGCGCTAACCCACAATTATCGGTGTACGGGTTGACCGCGCAACTGGCGACAGCATTGGCCGAACGTCTGAAAACAGCATGAAAAAACCGGGTATTCACGGTATCTATCTACATAAGTCGACTTGGCCCACCGGGAATGCTGCGATACCATCCGGTTCCCCAACGGACTCCGCCAGGACGACGCGATGAACCGAGTGTTGTACCCAGGTACCTTCGACCCGATTACCAAAGGCCATGGCGATCTGGTCGAACGTGCGTCTCGCTTGTTCGACCATGTGATCATCGCGGTCGCCGCCAGCCCCAAGAAAAACCCACTGTTCCCCTTGGAACAGCGCGTAGAGCTGGCGCGTGAGGTCACCAAGCACCTGCCCAACGTGGAAGTGGTGGGCTTTTCGACGTTGCTGGCGCACTTTGCCAAAGAGCAGAACGCCAATGTGTTCCTGCGTGGCCTGCGCGCTGTGTCGGACTTCGAATACGAATTCCAGCTGGCCAACATGAACCGCCAACTGGCGCCGGACGTGGAAAGCCTGTTTCTTACGCCGTCGGAACGTTACTCGTTCATTTCCTCGACGTTGGTGCGTGAAATTGCCGCTTTGGGCGGAGATATCACCAAGTTCGTGCATCCGGCCGTAGCCGATGCGCTGACCCTGCGCTTCAAGAAGTAAGGCTCTTTGTGGCGAGGGAGCTTGCTCCCTCGCCACAGAGACAGCGACCGATATTCGGGCTTGCCACACGCTCGCACTGCGGGCGCCAATGCGGCACAATTGCACGCATTAGTTTTCAGATGCCCTGGCTGACAGCCCTGGCAGGAGTTTCCATGTCCCTGATCATCACCGACGATTGCATCAACTGCGACGTCTGCGAACCCGAGTGCCCGAACGCTGCGATTTCCCAGGGCGAAGAGATCTACGTGATCGACCCCAACCTGTGCACCCAGTGCGTCGGTCACTACGACGAGCCTCAGTGCCAGCAAGTGTGCCCGGTGGATTGCATTCCGCTGGATGAAGCCCATCCGGAAACGGAAGAGCAGTTGATGGCCAAGTACCGGTTGATTACCGGCAAGGCCTGAAGTTATTTATTGCCTGTAAAGGCCTCATCGCAGGCAAGCCAGCTCCCACATTTAGAGTGGTGAATACCTCCAAATGTGGGAGCTGGCTTGCCTGCGATGGCGACATCAGCCATCACCCGACACTCAGCTCTGGCACTTGGGGCAAAACACACTCGCCCGCTGCCCCAGCACCACATTGCGCAACTCGCTCCCGCAGACCTTGCACGCCTCACCGCCCCGGCCGTAGACGTACAGCTCCTGCTGGAAATACCCCGGTTGCCCATCACCGCCGATAAAGTCCCGCAACGTGGTGCCACCACGCTCGATAGCTGCCGCCAGCACGCGCTTGATCTCGATCGCCAGCTTCAAATAACGCCCGCGCGAGATACCACCCGCAGCCCGGCGCGGATCTATCCCTGCCGCAAACAACGCTTCGGTCGCGTAGATATTGCCCACGCCCACCACCACCGCGTTGTCCATGATGAACGGCTTCACCGCTATCGACTTGCCACGCGACAGCTGGAACAGACGCTCGCCATCAAACAGGTCGGTCAACGGCTCCGGCCCCAGGCGCAGCAACAGTTCGTGGTTGTGCGGGTCCTGGCTCCAGAGCATCGCGCCAAAACGCCGCGGGTCGGTATAGCGCAGCGCCAGGCCCGACTCCAGCTCAATGTCCACATGCTCATGCTTGAGCGCTGGCAAGCCGACTTCCACCAGGCGCAAATTGCCCGACATACCCAAATGGCTGATCAACGTGCCCACTTCGGCATTGATCAACAGGTACTTGGCCCGCCGCTCCACCAGCACGATGCGCTGCCCGGACAGGCGCACATCCAGGTCTTCCGGGATCGGCCAGCGCAGGCGCCGTTCACGCACCACCACACGGCTGACGCGTTGGCCTTCCAAATGCGGCGCAATCCCGCGCCGGGTGGTTTCGACTTCGGGTAACTCGGGCATGTGTACCTCTTGATTAAAGGGTCAGTGCGCGCCCAGTTCGCGGATCGATAGCTTCAGGCTTTCAAAGTCGTAGTCCGACAGGCCCACGTAGTCCAGCACCAGATGCCCGATGGCATCCCACTCATGGTCCGCCGATTGGTTGCCCAGCACGCGGTGGGACGAGCAGATATGCTCGGCCATCTTGAGGATCGCCAACAGGTTTTTAAGTTGCGGGTTGCGCGACGACTCATCGCTGAAAATCGCCAGGGCGTTGTGGTGGTTGGCGATGGCGTCGGTCACATGCTCCGGCAGGCGCCAGGATTTGGCGGTGTAGTAACCCACCACGGCATGGTTGGTGTTGAACGCGTTGTTCTCGGTGTCGACCACCCGGCAATCCGGGCCGGCATTGGCGTAAGCCTGCTCCAGCACCGCCATGTAATTGGGGAAGCGCTTGAGCATCAGCGGCACGCCGCAGTCGTGGAACAGGCCCAAGGCATAGGCCTCGTCGACCGTTTGCGAGCCGGTGCGCTTGGCCAGGGTCAGGCAGGTCATGGCCACGTCCTGGGCGGTGTCCCAGAAGCGGTTGAGGGTGACGATGGTGTCGTCGCTCATCTCGCCCTTGATCGACTGCGCGTTGATCAGGTTGATGATCGAGCGGCTGCCCAGCAGGTTCACCGCGCGCTGGATCGAGGCGATCTTGTTGCTCAGGCCGTAATACGGCGAGTTGACGATCTTCAGCAGCGCACCAGACAGGCCTGGATCCTGGGAGATCAGCCGCGCGATCACTTCCAGGTCCGGGTCGGGCATGTACTGCTCCATCTGCAAATCAACCATGATTTGCGGTTGAGGCGGCACGCTGATGCCTTGCAGGGCCTGCTGGATCTGCTCGGCGGAAAGCTCTGGGGACATAAATACACACTCTGGACTAGGTGCGAATTCTAACCTCTATGGGAACCTGACCGACACCTCAAAAACCGGATTGAATGTGGGCTCTGGGCTTGTGTGGGAGCTGGCTTGCCTGCGATTGCATCACCACCGTACGTCAGATACACCGAGTCGCCTGCATCGCAGGCAAGCCAGCTCCCACATGAATAACGGCGCAACAGGTATACTCCCGCTCTTTTTTCCGGAGCGACGTCATGTCCCTGCCTAGCCTGCGTCTCAAAGCCAACGCCGATCGTCGTTTGCGCAACGGCCACCTGTGGGTCTACAGCAACGAAATCGATGTGGCCGCCACACCTCTTCACGGCTTCCAGGCAGGCGACCAGGCTATCCTGGAAGCGGCTGGCGGCAAGACCCTGGGCATCGTGGCCATGAGCCCGAACAACCTGATCTGCGCCCGCCTGCTGTCACGCGACATCAAGTTGCCGCTGGACAAATCGCTGCTGGTGCACCGCATCAACGTCGCCCTGTCCCTGCGTGACCGCCTGTTCGACAAGCCGTTCTACCGCCTGGTCTACGGTGATTCCGACCTGTTGCCGGGCCTGGTCGTCGACCGTTTCGGCGACATCCTTGTAGTACAGATCGCCTCGGCGACCATGGAAGCGCACAAAGAAGACGTGATCGCTGCCCTGACCCAAGTGCTCAAGCCAAGCGGCATCCTGTTCAAGAACGACTCCGCCGCGCGTGACGCCGAAGGCCTCAACCGCTATGTCGAAACCGTGTTCGGCCTGGTGCCGGAGTGGGTGGCGCTGGAAGAAAACGGCGTGAAATTCGAAGCCCCGGTGATCCAGGGCCAGAAAACCGGCTGGTTCTACGACCACCGCATGAACCGCGCCCGCCTGGCCCCGTACGCCAAAGGCAAACGCGTACTCGACCTGTACAGCTACATCGGCGGCTGGGGCGTGCAAGCTGCAGCGTTCGGCGCCAGTGAAGTGTTCTGCGTCGACGCCTCCGCCTTCGCCCTCGACGGCGTAGAGCGCAACGCCGCACTGAACGGTGTTGCCGAGAAGATGACCTGCATTGAAGGCGACGTGTTCGAAGCCCTCAAAGAGCTGAAAGCCAGCGAAGAACGTTTCGACGTGATCGTCGCCGACCCACCGGCCTTCATCAAACGCAAAAAAGACATGAAAAACGGCGAAGGCGCCTACCGCCGCCTGAACGAGCAAGCCATGCGCCTGCTCAGCAAGGACGGCATTCTGGTCAGCGCATCGTGCTCCATGCACCTGCCGGAAGACGACCTGCAGAACATCCTGCTGACCAGCGCCCGTCACCTGGACCGCAACATCCAGATGCTCGAACGCGGCGGCCAGGGCCCGGATCACCCGGTGCACCCGGCGATTGCCGAAACGCGCTACATCAAGAGCATTACGTGCCGGTTGCTGCCTAATAGCTAAGTAACACGCAGATCAAATGTGGGAGCTGGCTTGCCTGCGATAGCGGTGGACCTGTTGACGAGTTTGTTGACTGACACTCAGCCATCGCGGGCAAGCCCCACATTTTTCCGACACAAACCGTCCTTCAACGGTTTTGATTGAATTCCACATTTCGCAGACTAGTATCGGTTTCTGGAATTACTCCGGAAAACAAAAACAATGTCTGGGCCCTACCTCTCCCGCTTCATCCTCATCACCTGCATTTCCCTGATCAGTTTCTTCCCGATTAACATTCTGCTGCCCTCTTTTCCCGCGCTGGCTGCCAGGTTCGACACACCTACCGCAGAAATCGCACTGTCGATCAGTCTGTTCACGCTGGTGTTTTCAATTTCCCAATTGATTGCAGGCCCGCTGTCGGATAAATGGGGCCGCAAGGAAGTGCTGATCGGCTGCATTACGCTGTCGATCCTCGGCGCGATGGGTTGCGCGTTCGCGTCCGACTACCTGACCTTCCTGCTGTTTCGCTGCGTGCAGGCCATGGGCTGCGGGTTTTTCGTACTGGGCCATGCACTGGTCGAGGACCTGTTCGAAGAACAGGACCGCGCCCGCGTACGCCTGTATTACATGACCCTTAGCGGTTCGTTTGTGGCGCTCTCGCCGCTGATCGGCTCCTGGCTGCAAACCACTTTCGACTGGCAAGGCAGCTTCTACGGCTTTGCGCTGATGGCAACGGGCATGTTGATCCATGCGCTCTGCATCCTGCCGTCCAAGGCCGCCAGCCCGCACCGCGCGCCGGTATCAATCATCGGTACGCTCAAAGCCGTCGCTGGCAACCGCGACTTCCTGCGTTACTGGTGGATCGCCGCGCTGGTGTTCGCCTGCTATTTCGCCTTGATCAGCGTGACACCGCTGATTTTCATGGATGCGTTGAAACTGTCCGAATACCAATACGCACTGGTGTTGATGGTGTACGGCGTGGCCTACCTGCTCGGTGGCGTCGCGGCATCGTACTTGCAGAAGCGCATCTCGCTGTCCCGGCAAATCAATATCGGGCTGGGATTGCTGCTGGTGGCCGGCATTTTGTTAACACTGATTATCAGCGTTGAGGCCATCACCCCCCTGACTTTGCTGATCCCGATGCTGATCAGCGCCCTGGCCGTCACCCTTGTGCGGCCTGCTGCGATTTCGGCGGCGATGCTGCTGTTTTCCAGCAGCGCGGGCACGGCAGCGTCGGCGGGCAACAGCATCATGTTCCTGACCGCGGCCATCAGCAGCGCCGCCCTCGCGCAGACCGGCAACCATTTGCTGATGACCATCGCCGTAAGCTTCATCGTTTTCAGCCTGTGGGGCTGGGTGGCGAATGCACGTGTGGGTCGCTAGCAAGCGCCCTCGCCACAGACGGTCATTCCCTCCAGCCGCCAGCGGTGTAGAATCGGCCTTATTCATCGCCAGTCATCCCCCGGCGGGTTTATGAGCTCGAGGCCCAGGCACGCGGCGATCCCGCGACGCGAGTGGCAACGTTTGGACACACGGCCATTTTCTGAGTGCTCCATACGTCAATAGAAGCTCACTTCCCTTTAGTACTTGATTAGCCGCCCGGAGTGCTCCATGCCAGATTACCGCTCGAAAACATCCACCCACGGCCGCAACATGGCCGGCGCGCGCGCACTGTGGCGTGCCACGGGGATGAAAGATGACGACTTCAAGAAGCCGATCATCGCGATTGCCAACTCCTTTACCCAGTTCGTACCGGGCCACGTCCACCTCAAGGACCTGGGCCAACTGGTCGCCCGCGAGATCGAACGCGCCGGTGGCGTCGCCAAGGAATTCAACACCATCGCCGTGGATGACGGCATCGCCATGGGCCATGACGGCATGCTGTATTCGCTGCCGAGCCGCGAGATCATTGCCGACTCCGTGGAATACATGGTCAACGCCCACTGCGCCGACGCCATTGTGTGCATCTCCAACTGCGACAAGATCACCCCCGGCATGCTGATGGCCGCCCTGCGCCTGAACATCCCGGTGATCTTCGTCTCCGGCGGCCCGATGGAAGCCGGCAAGACCAAGCTCGCCTCCCACGGCCTCGACCTGGTCGACGCCATGGTCATCGCCGCCGATTCCAGCGCTTCTGACGAGAAGGTCGCGGAATACGAACGCAGCGCCTGCCCGACCTGCGGTTCGTGCTCCGGCATGTTCACCGCCAACTCGATGAACTGCCTGGTCGAAGCCCTGGGCCTGGCCTTGCCGGGCAACGGTTCCACCCTGGCCACCCACAGCGACCGCGAACAGCTGTTCCTGCAGGCTGGCCGCACCATCGTCGAGCTGTGCAAGCGTTACTACACCGAGAACGATGAGTCGGTGTTGCCGCGCAATATCGCCAACTTCAAGGCGTTCGAGAACGCCATGACCCTGGACATCGCCATGGGCGGTTCCACCAACACCATCCTGCACTTGCTGGCCGCAGCGCAAGAAGCCGAGATCGACTTCGACCTGCGCGACATCGACCGTCTGTCCCGTCATGTGCCGCAACTGTGCAAAGTCGCGCCGAATATTCAGAAGTACCACATGGAAGACGTGCACCGCGCCGGCGGGATCTTCTCGATTCTTGGCTCGCTGGCCCGTGGCGGCCTGTTGCACACCGACCTGCCGACTGTGCACAGCAAAGCCCTCGCCGAAGGCATCGCCAAGTGGGACATCACTCAGACTGACGACGAAGCGGTGCATCACTTCTTCAAGGCTGGCCCGGCGGGTATCCCGACCCAGACCGCGTTCAGCCAGTCGACCCGTTGGGAAACCCTGGATGACGACCGTGAAAACGGCTGCATCCGCAGTGTCGAGCACGCCTACTCGCAAGAAGGCGGCCTGGCCGTGCTGTACGGCAACATCGCGCTGGACGGCTGCGTGGTGAAAACCGCCGGTGTGGATGAATCCATCCACGTGTTCGAAGGCCGCGCCAAGATCTACGAAAGCCAGGACAGCTCGGTACGCGGCATCCTCGCCGACGAAGTGAAAGAAGGCGACATCGTGATCATCCGCTACGAAGGCCCGAAAGGCGGCCCGGGTATGCAGGAGATGCTCTACCCTACGTCTTACCTGAAATCCAAAGGCCTGGGCAAAGCTTGCGCCTTGCTGACCGACGGCCGCTTTTCTGGCGGCACCTCGGGCCTCTCGATCGGCCACGCTTCGCCAGAAGCCGCTGCCGGTGGCGCGATTGGTCTGGTGCAGGACGGCGACAAGGTGCTGATCGACATTCCGAACCGCTCGATCAACCTGTTGATCAGCGACGAAGAACTGGCGGCACGCCGGGTTGAGCAGGACAAGAAAGGCTGGAAACCGGTGGAGAAGCGTCCGCGCAAAGTCACCACCGCGTTGAAGGCTTACGCCCTGCTGGCCACCAGTGCCGACAAAGGTGCTGTGCGTAACAAGGCGATGCTCGACGGCCTGTAAGCC